>DASTGW010000571.1:0-2864 GCA_035718705.1 Terriglobales bacterium
CTTGTCGAGTGGAAGCCAATTCCAGCAGTCTCTTCAGACCTTTGCCCTCCGGGCCGTGGACCACAAGGAGGTACATGCGGGCCGCGTGAGTTGGATTGTGAAGACGCTCCACAAAGCCGGCGTCTATAAAACGATCCAGAGCTTCCGCGACTACCTTCATGTCGCGTCCTACAAAGGCGGCAATTTGCTCGCTGGTCAAGAGCGTCCGCGGATGTCGATACAAAAAGACCAGCAGATCGAGGTCACAGCCGTTGCGGATCAGAGGAGTAGCGGCGAGCAGCCGCCTGATCTCCGACGAATCAGGCCGTTTGTGGGACGGTGTAGTAATAATTCGCTCTCGAGTAGCTCTCGTACGCGGAATCGCTAGTCAGGCATTGGATTGCTGGTCTTGACTCCGCGGTTAAATACGCCCGAACGAGCTTATACCGGTCGCGCGCCTATATCTGTGCTCTTTTGACCACATCTGCAGGGCAGCAGAAAAATCCGCCTGGGTTGGCAGTACAGTGAAGCGTTCTTCTTCCTACAGCGGGCGGTGGATGGTGTTCGCAAGGCGCGTGCCCTATTGTTGAAGTCGACTTCCTTTTCCTTCCTCATCGATAGGGATCGACACTGACGTCGGTTGGCGACCCGCAATTCTCCAATCCAACAAGTTAAGGGCAGGTGAATGCAGCCCAAGGCAACTTCACAATCGCGCGGATTTCCGCGCAGAGGGATGTATGCAATGAAATTCAAGGCAGGGATGTTCGCAATACTCACCGCCGCAGTTCTGGCCAGCACAATGGCGGTTGCCGCTGAGGAACCGTCGGAACAGGTCAAACGAATGGACGCGGCCGCAACCGTTTTAGACGAGATTATGGGAACTCCCGATAAGGGGATTCCGGAAGAACTTCTCGATTCCGCAAAGTGTATCGCGGTTATACCGTCGATGGTCAAGATAGGTTTCGTCTTCGGCGGACGGCACGGAAGAGGAATCGCAACCTGCCGCACAACTTCAGGATGGAGCGCGCCTGCTCCTTTCACAGTGACCGGAGGCAGCTGGGGTTTGCAGATCGGCGGCGAAGCCGTCGACGTCGTCATGCTAGTTATGAATGACCAAGGTATGGAAAAGATGCTCGCCAGCAAGTTCAAGATTGGCGCTGACGCTTCCGCTGCGGCAGGCCCGGTTGGACGCCACGTGGAAGGCACAACCGATTGGAAGATGCGCGCTGAAGTGCTCACCTATTCTCGCGCTCGCGGCGCGTTTGCAGGGCTCACCGTGAACGGCGCATCCATCACTCAGGACAAAGACGGCACGCGCATTCTGTACGGCCGTATGGTCCCATCCGCGCAAATTCTTAAGGGACAGGTAAAAGCCCCTGAGGGTTCGCATACCTTCCTGGCGGCGGTAAGGAAGTATGGAACTGAAGCACGCGTTGCCGAAGCATCAGACCGCGCCCAGAAAAGCGACACACGAGCACGCGCCAACTCGACTGAAGCGAGGGGCGTGATCGAAGACAAGCTCAAGAACGAGCCCGGCTTAGACAGTAAGGACATCCAAGTGACGTTGACTTCCGACGTGGTCACGCTGTCCGGATCGGTAGTCAGCAATGACGATCGCGACAAAGCTGTTCGAGTCGCGAAACTGTATGCCGGAGATCGAGCAGTCCAGGACCATTTATCGATCCAGAGGCCCGAATAGTTTCCGCGCCTCTCAAGCGCATCGAGCGAAGGCCCGCCTCCCTATCGGCGGCGGGCCACTTCGCAGAAACTTACAACAGGAGAAAACATGACGAAGCTTAATTACAGGAATATCGCTCGCACGCTGTTGTGCAGCGGTCTGCTACTCGGCGCTGGAATAGTGGCGCGGGCCCAGGAACCAGCCAGTCAGCAGGTTTCGCCAGCTGCGGACAACACCAAGACGAACCAGCGAGATCGAAATGCGAACGAACCCACGGCAGATCAGCAGAAGGAAAACCGTTCTGACCGCGAAATCACGCAACAGATACGACGGGCAATCGTGAAAGACAAGTCGCTCTCGACCTATGCGCACAACGTAAAGATCGTCACTCAGAACGGGCAGGTCACATTGAAAGGCCCCGTGCGCTCGGAGGACGAGAAGCGTGCAATCGAAACCAAGGCTGCGGAAGTGGCGGGCCAGGATAAGGTCAGCAGCGAACTCGACATTAAACCGCAGCAATAACGTCTGAAACTCATTTCGGAACTTATCAAAGGAGAAGTAACCATGGCAGGAAAAAATACAGCAGTATTTGGCATTTATCCAACGCGCGTAAGTGTGGAAAGTGCGGTGGATGCCCTGAAGGCGGCGGGATTTCGTAGCTCTGATATCTCCGTGCTGTTTCCCGAGAACACGGGCACGAAAGATTTTGCCCATGAGAAGAACACCAAGGCACCGGAAGGCGCCGCAACGGGCGCAGGAACCGGAGCACTACTGGGCGGCGGGCTGGGGTGGCTAGTCGGCATTGGCGCCCTCGCAATTCCAGGGCTGGGCCCGTTCATTGCCGCAGGGCCGATTGTGGCGGCGCTTGCCGGAGCGGGCGCTGGCGGAGCCATCGGCGGCCTCACAGGCGCATTGGTAGGCATGGGAATCCCCGAGTACGAAGCCAAGCGTTATGAGGGCCGCGTCTAGGATGGCGGAATACTTCTTTCCGTCCATTCGGATGATTCTCAGTGGACCAAGAAAGCAAAGGAAGTCCTCGAGCACACCGGCGCCGAAGATGTTTCTTCCACCGGGGAAGCTACTGGTGAAAAGCGCGGTTCCACCCAGGTTCGCGAAGTAGCTTGACATAAGGAGTGCAGCGGGCCTGAGTGAACCTCGGTCCGCTGCTCCTCATCTCCCAATTTTCTGGTGTGCAACTCGCGCCAAT
>DASTGW010000572.1:0-3497 GCA_035718705.1 Terriglobales bacterium
GACGCAGCCAGCTCGTCGCTCAGGAGATCACTCGCCTCAACTCGAAGCTCCTCGACCAGGGGAGTCCCTACCTTCTGATCGGCGTGGGCCGCTGGGGTTCCAACGACCCATGGTTGGGAATTCCTGTCACCTGGGACCAGATCGCCGGTGCCAAAGTAATCGTTGAAGCTGGCTTTCGCGACTTCCGCGTCACCCCCTCGCAGGGCAGTCACTTCTTCCAGAACCTCACCGCTTTTCAGGTCGGATACTTCACCGTAAACCCTGACATCGGCGAAGGCTACATTGATTGGGAATGGCTGAATGCCCAGCCCGCCAGCGAAGAGCGAGACTGCGTCCGGCATTTACGCTTCGCTTCTCCCCTAAAGGTCTTGATCGATGGTAAGCAGAGTGTCGGCGCCATCGGCAGACCCGGCCGATAGCTACTTTTTGTTCACCGCTACAATCTGCTGCACCAGTTCGTCGATTTGGGCTGGGGTCAGCTTTTCCTGGAATTTTGGCATCCTTCCCTTCCCGTTCGCGATCATGCTGCGTAGGTCCTCCTGCGAACTCTTCACAGTTTTCTCTGACACAAGCGCAGGCCCTCCAAAATGCCTGCCTGTGGCGGTTTTACCGTGGCACTTGGCGCAATCTTTTCTGTACACGGGGTTGGAGCTCAAAGCCGTCTCCACTCCTTCCGTGCCAGCCCAACCTGTCGCCGCCGACACCAAAACAAAAACCATCGTAACCAGCTGAAACTTCTTCACGAAAGACCTCGCGATCATGATCAAAATTGCCTGCCCGGAGCCAAAGCTTGCCTCGCTATCAACCCGTCCCCAACCTGAAAGTTCCAGTCTCTCAAGATCTTCCCATTCGTGACTAATGTCCACCCGCTCGGTGATTCGAATCACACCATGTCCGCCCGTCCCTCGCTACGCTTCAGGGTAAGGGAGGGACTGTGTTCAAGATTCTGCACGCGCAGTTCATCGCTCCGAACATCAAGCGCTTTGTCCTCGACGCGCCCCGCATCGCCAAAGCTCACCAGCCCGGCCAGTTTGTCATCATCCGCCTTTATGACCACGGGGAACGCATCCCCCTGACCATCGAGCGCGTCGATCGTGAGCGTGGCACCATCAACCTGGTCGCGCAGTCGATTGGCAAAACCACGCACCTTCTGAACATGCTCGAAACCGGAGACGCTATCCTCGACGTCGTCGGCCCCCTCGGTAAGCCGTCGCACATTCAGAAATTCGGAACCGTCGTCGTCATGGGCGGCGGCGTCGGAACCGCCATGGCCTATCCCACTGCCTCCGCATTGAAAAAGGCCGGCAACAAGGTCATCACCATCCTCGGCGGTCGCACCAAAGAACTCGTGATCCTCGAAGACGAGATGCGCGACGTCAGCGACGTGCTCATGATCACCACTGACGATGGCTCCTACGCCGACAAAGGCCTCGTCACCGACAAGCTCAAGCAGCTCATCCAGAACGGCACCCGTATCGACCTCGTTCTCGCCGTCGGCCCAATCCCAATGATGCGCGCCGTCGCCGAAGTCACACGCTCCGAGAAGATTCCCACCGTCGTCAGCTTGAACTCGATCATGGTGGATGGAACCGGTATGTGCGGCGGATGCCGCGTGCTCATCGATGGCAAGAGCGAATTTGCCTGTGTCGATGGCCCGGAGTTCGACGCGCATCGTGTCGACTTCACCGTCCTCACCAAACGCAACGGCATGTATCGCGAGATGGAGCAGGAATCCCTCAAGCAATTCCAGTGTGCAGCTGAGGAACACGTAAAGAACATTCGCGCGGCGGTTCGCGCGATCGAGGCGGTGGCCAAATGACGACCAAGTCCGCGAATTCCGTCCCCATGAAGGACCGCATGAAGTTGCCGCGGCAGCGCATGCCTGAGCAGGCCCCTGACGTCCGCAACAAGCTCTTCACCGAAGTAAACCTCGGCTACACGTCCGATCTCGCTTCGCAGGAAGCAGTGCGTTGTATCGAGTGCGCTGATCCGAGTTGCGTCAAGCAATGTCCGGTAGGCATGAAGATCAAGGAAATCGTGCAGCTGATCGTCGCCAAGGACTACCTCGCCGCCGCCATGAAGATCCGCGAAGACAACGTTCTGCCCGCCGTCACGGGGCGCGTCTGTCCCCAGGAAGACCAGTGCGAAGGCGCCTGCCTGATGGGCAAGAAAGTCTCACCCCTCGCGGTCGGATATCTCGAGCGCTTCATCGCCGACTGGGAAGCCGAGAACAACTCCCTCGGCATTCCGCCGATCGCACCGGCCACTGGAAAAAGCGTCGCCATCGTCGGCAGCGGCCCTGCAGCTCTTTCCTGCGCCGGCGACCTCATCCAGAAAGGTCACAAGGTCCATGTCTTCGAAGCGCTTCATGAACTTGGCGGCGTACTGATCTACGGCATTCCCGAATTTCGCCTTCCGAAAGACATCGTCCGTCGCGAAGTCGACAACATGCGCAAGATGGGCGTTGTCTTCGAAACCAACGTCGTCGTCGGCAAGACAGTCACCATTGAACAGTTGATGAAGGACGAGAGCTATGACGCTGTGTTCGTTGCGACTGGTGCCGGACTCCCTCAGTTTCTCGGCGTTCCCGGCGAGCACCTAAACGGCGTCTATTCGGCCAACGAATTCCTCACCCGCGTCAACCTGATGCGCGCCTATCGCTTCCCCGAATACGACGAGCCGGTTTACGACTGCAAAGATCGCGACGTCGTCGTCTTCGGCGGCGGCAACACCGCCATGGACGCCGTCCGTACCTCAAAGCGCCTCGGCGCGAAATCCTCCACTATTCTCTATCGCCGTACCGAACAAGAAATGCCCGCTCGTGTAGAAGAAGTCCATCACGCGAAAGACGAAGGCATCATCTTCGAAATGCTGGTCGGCCCGGTCGAACTGATCGGCGACGACCAGGGTCGTCTGCAATCAGTGAAACTGATTCGCATGGAACTCGGCGAACCCGATGCTTCCGGCCGTCGTCGCCCCGTCCCAAAACCCGGATCGGAGTTCACGATCCCTGCTTCGGTTGCCGTGGTTGCCGTGGGCACAACTGCAAACCCGTTGATTCAGTCCACCACTCCCGACTTGCAGACCAACAAGCGAGGCTACATCGCGGTGAACAACGACACCCTCGCGACCTCGAAGAAAGGCGTCTTTGCCGGAGGCGACATCGTCACCGGCGGTGCCACCGTAATCCTGGCGATGGGCGCCGGAAGAAAGGCCGCGGCCTCGATCCACAAATACCTCAGCACGGGAGAATTCGCCGGACCCCAGTAGAAGGTGTCGGAATCAGCCCACGGCTTTAGCCGTGGTAATTCGGCCGTAAAGGATATTTCTCTGCGCTCCCCACCCCTCGGCATTCTCCGCGATTCTCAACGACCTTCCTCCCTGGCCTTTGCGAATACCATTCCTACCTGCGCTGCGCCCACCAGGGTGTTTTCCCTCTAGTCCTCTGTGCCTCTGTGTCTCCCATGAACAGCCGTCAACTCATTTCTTAGTTGAGC
>DASTGW010000573.1:0-5278 GCA_035718705.1 Terriglobales bacterium
TCGGATTAGGTTGCATGCAGAGCGGTACGCTAACGGCTTTCAAGAGAGATGAAGCGCAAAACGCGACTCTTCTGCTGAAGACGTCAGCTGTTCATTGACACAAATAGGGGACAATGACGCTCGTCATTGTCCCCTAACTTCAAGCTCGGCATATAACGTGCTGAGCTTCCCTTTTCGGCTTTTCCTTTCTGCAATTTGCCCCTGTCCTCGTTGCCAGCGCACAGCGCGAACCCATCCTGCTACTTCAAGCTTTGAAGGTTTGCCGTTATAAAACGGCTAATTCTGATGGAACCTGGACAGGTTGGGTGACCTGGCTGGGGATGGGAAAACGGCGTGCATCTTCTGGTGCTGTTTATCGCCGCGCTGTTGGTTTCGTCCGTGCTGACGCACTATGTGCGCAACATGGCGTTGCGCCATGGCTGGGCCTGCAACGTTCCCCGCAATCGAGACTTACATTCCTGCCCGATTCCCAGGTTAGGCGGCGTGGCGATCTGCCTGTCGTTCATGGTGGTTGCGGTCGGATATGTGGCTTTCTATCGGCTCAGGGGAATCAGTACTGGCTTCGGCATTTACACGACGTTTGCGGTTCTCACGCCCGCGGCTTTGATGTTCGTGCTCGGGCTGTACGATGACCTGCGCTCGATTTCTCCGCAGATCAAGTTCGGCGTGCAGATCATTGCGGGGCTGCTGCTCTACTACGGCGGCATCCGGATCTACTTTTTCCCGATCGTTGCCGGTTATCACGAGTTGAACGGCGTGATTTCGGCGGTGCTGACCGTTTTGTGGGTGCTGCTGATTTCAAACGCCTTCAACCTTATCGATGGATTGGACGGCCTGTCGGCGGGGTCAGCGCTCTTCTCGACGATGGTTGTATTCGTGGTTTCGCTATTCAGCCGCAACCCATTCATCGCCGTGATGACGATCATCCTGGCCGGTGCAATCCTGGGCTTCCTGCGATTCAATTTCAATCCGGCGACGATTTTCCTGGGAGATTGCGGTTCACTGTTCCTCGGGTTCGTCCTGAGCGCGATCTCGCTTTCGGGCGCGCAGAAGAGCACGACCGTTGTGGCGGTGGCGATTCCGATCGTGTCGTTCGGCCTACCGCTGCTGGACACTATCCTGTCGGTAGTCCGACGATTTTTGAGCGGACAGCCGCTGTTTACTGCCGACCGTGAGCACATTCATCACAAGCTGCTGAAGCGCGGATTCACCCAGAAGCAGGCGGTGGTGATCCTGTATGGGGTGTGTGCTGCGCTGGGGTTGGTCAGCCTCTTGCTGCTTTACCCGTCGGGAAGCTCGATCGGCATCGTACTGGCAGTGGTGGGAATGGGGATCTGGTTTGGCGTGCAGCACCTGGGCTATCACGAGTTCGCCGAGTTGGGACGCGCCGCTCAGCGGACGTGGGCTCAAAAGCAGATCATTGTGAATAACCTGGCGATCCGACGAGCGACGGAAGAGCTATCGTCGGCAGAGGAACTGGAGACGGTTTGCTCGATTTTGCAGAACGCTTTCTCCGCGAATGAGTTCGACGCGTTCGACCTGAGTTTTCGGCCGAAATTCGCTATCCATGCTCCGCTTCCAGGAAATCTTACTCGCAGTTACAACGGCACATGGTGCTATGAGTGGCGTAAAACGGAAGCGATGGCGGATGCAGAGGCTCGTTGGCAACTTGCGCTATCGCTCACCGGACAATACGGCCAGCAGGCTACGTTTACGGTGTTCCGGACGGAAACTACCCGCAACCTGCTATTTGACATCAACCTTCTGACGAGCGAATTTCAGAAAGTACTGGGGGATGCGGTAGAGAGAGCGTTGCGCATGCCAAAAGGAGCGGCCGTGTTCGGCCACCTGTCGGGTATGGATTCCGTGGAAGAATCAGCCATCGTGGGTTCGCCGCAATAGCCTGCCTGCTTCCACACTCATTTATACTTAAGGAACGCGGCTATCCGTCGTTGTAATTCGCATGTAGCTGAGCGAGTTCGGCTGCTCAATTTCATTCGACCTCGTCGAGGACTTCTTGTTCAGTAGCAGTTCCAACGCTGGCGAAATGCTGGAACCACGGCCAGCTTACGCACGTTCGCGCACCCCACAAACTTCATTTCGGCTCAGCGTACTGATCCCGGTTTATAACGAGCGCCACGTGGTGGATGCCAGCGTACGACGGGTACTGGCCCTGCAGCATCCGCTGATCAGCGAATTGGAAGTAATCGTGGTGGACGACTGCAGCAGGGACGGTACCACGGAAGTGCTGCAACGTCTCGCGGCTGAAGACTCGCGCATCACGCTGATCCGTCATGAAACGAACAAGGGTAAAGGCGGCGCGCTGCGAACCGCGATTGCACGCGCGACGGGGGACGTTTGCGTCGTCCACGACGCTGACTTCGAGTACAACCCCGCCGACATTCCTTCGTTGCTCGTGCCCTTTGCGGAAGAAGGTGCCGATGCGGTGTTTGGGTCGCGTTACTTGTCCGCAAGCTACCGTCGCGCACTGATGTACCGACACACGCTCATGAACAAGGGCCTCACAGCCGTGTGCAACTGGCTTACCGATCTGCATGTCACCGATGTGGAGACGTGCTACAAGGCCGTCAACACAACACTGCTCAAATCGATTCCGATCCGTAGTAACGACTTTCGATTCGAGATTGAGCTGACGTTCAAACTGGCGAAGCGAAGCGCGCGCGTGTTCGAAGTACCCATCCGCTATCTGCCGAGAACTTACGCGGAAGGAAAGAAGATCCGTCCACGAGACGGCCTGCTGGCACTGTTCGCGATGCTGCACTGGTTCCTGATCGACGATTTGTACGAGGATGATGACTACGGCACGCGACTGATTTCCGAGCTGGATAAAGCACGGCGCTTCATGCTCTGGGTGGGCGACTTAATTCGTCCTTATGTGGGCGACCAGATTTTGGAACTGGGCGCGGGAGTAGGCAGCATCGCGAACCAGTTCATCCCGCGGGATCTGTATGTTGCGTCGGAGGTAAATCCGAATTACCTGACGTACCTGCGCGCGTACGGAATTGGGAAACCGTATCTACACGTGATGGAACTGGACCCTGCGAAGCCCGAAGCGTTTCGCGGACTGGAGCAGCAGTTCGATACGGTGATCGCATTGAACGTTTTGGAAGGACTGCCGGACCCGGTGGCGACACTACGAGCCGCGCACACGAGCTTACGGAGCGGTGGCAGGATGATTGTGCAGGTGCCACTTGGGGCAAGCAGGTTCGGTACCCTCGATTCCCAGCGTGGGCGTCGGGCACGGTTTAGCGAGGCCGAGGTAACGGCAATGTTGCAGGAAGCGGGATTTCGCATAGAGCATACGCGTGACTTCAACCGGCTGTCTGTGCCGGGATGGTTGTTGAACGGAAAGCTGCTAAAGCGAAAGCGGTTTTCGCGATTGCAGTTGAAGATTCTGGATACGATGTTGCCAGTGATGCGCCCTCTGGAGAAGCTCTGGCCTTGGAAAGGCCTCAGCTTGATCGCTGTCGGTGTTAAGTAAGCGCGAATGTCAGCGGTGGAAGTGGGCAACCTTCTTCTCACGTTTTTAAACTCACAGTGAGTGCAGAGAAAAATGTCTATTCGTATCGCGGTAGTAGGGTCGGGTTACGTAGGGTTGGTGGCGGCGGCGTGTTTTGCCGAGCTGGGGCATGAAGTCATTTCGATCGACAATGATCAAAGCAAGATCGCCATGTTGAATAACGGCGGCGTGCCCATTCATGAAGAGTTCTTGCCGGAGTTACTGGCGCGCCATCGCGGCAAGCTGCTGACGTTTTCGACGGATCTGCCCGGCGCTGTGCGCAAGTCGCAGGCGATCTTCATCGCCGTGGGCACGCCTTCGACCGAAGGCGGTGAAGCCGATCTTTCCTACGTGGAGCAGGTATCACGCGAAGTAGCCTGCGCGATCGAAGACTACAAGATCGTGGTCGAGAAAAGCACGGTGCCCGTGTTCACCAGCAACTGGGTGCGCCGGGTGATGCTGCTCGATGGCGCCGACGCCGACCAGTTCGACGTTGCCTCGAATCCGGAGTTCCTGCGCGAGGGAACGGCCGTGGGTGATTTTCTCTACCCGGATCGCATTGTTGTGGGTGCTGACACGGAGCGATGCGCCAGCCTTCTGCGGCAGATTTACGAGCCGCTGACTTCGGGCGAGTATTACAAGCGCGGATCGATCATTCCGAACACGACGGGTGCTCCTGTTCCTCCGCCGATCATTGTCACGAGCACCAAGAGCGCGGAGTTGATCAAGCACGCATCGAACGCGTTCCTGGCAACGAAGATTTCTTTCATCAACGCCGTGGCCAACATCTGCGAAGCCGTAGGAGCCGATATCAAGGAAGTGTGTGAAGGCATTGGCACGGATTCGCGCATTGGACGCCGCTTCCTGAACCCCGGCGTGGGTTATGGCGGATCGTGCTTCCCGAAAGACTTGAAGGCGTTTTCATCCGTGGCGCGCGAAACCGGATACGAGTTCCGCATGTTGCAGGAAGTGATGGCCATCAACGCCGAGCAGCGTTCGCGGTTCCTGCGCAAGGTGCGCAAAGCGCTGTGGACGCTGAAGGGCAAGCGTCTGGCCGTGCTGGGACTGGCGTTCAAGGGCGGCACCGATGATATCCGTGAGTCGCCGGCGATCGAGATCGTGAAGTCGCTGTTGAAAGAAGGCTGCGAGATTCGTGCGTTTGATCCGGCGGCGACGGAGAGAGCGCAGGAAGTGCTGCCGCGGGAAGGCATGACGTATGTGTCGTCGGCTTATGAAGCGGCGACCGGTGCGGACGCGCTGCTCATCCTCACGGACTGGCCGGAGTTTGCGAAACTCGACTTGCCGCGCTTGAAACAGGCGCTGACGTACCCGATCGTGGTCGATGGACGCAACCTGCACGACCCGGCACACATGGCGGCGAACGGCTTCATCTACTCGAGCGTGGGAAGGGCTGACGTGCAGCCTTCGCTGACTCGTCCGGAACCGAAGACGGAGAAGCTGGCAGCGGCGACACACGGAAAGGCGGAATAGATGCGGGTTCTCGTGACCGGCGGCGCTGGATTCCTGGGCTCGCACTTGTGCGATGCCCTGCTCGCGGAAGGACACTCCGTCCTTTGCGTCGACAACCTGATCACCGGACGCGAGGACAATCTCGCACATCTAGGGAAGGAGCCGCGCTTCGAGTTCAAGAAGCATGATATCTCGCAGCCGTTTGACTTCGGCAAAGTCGATTACGTTTTCAACTTTGCTTCGCCGGCAAGTCCAGTCGACTACATGGAGCACGGAGTCGAGACGCTG
>DASTGW010000574.1:0-4942 GCA_035718705.1 Terriglobales bacterium
ACAATCTGACCACGCAGGTTGATCAACCCGCCGATCACATCCTGCGCCAGCGGTACCGTCGTCGTCTTTTGATGGCGGATCACTTCCTGCACCTTTTCAACTTCCACGCCGAAGAACAACCCGTCCAGGAAGAACGTACAAAACTGCTGGCTCGCGTTCATCATCTTGCCTCCGCCATTGCATGCTTCATCAATCCACCCACATCGAGCAGATCCGTCACTTTGTCCTGAATCACCGCCGAACCACCGAGCAAGCCGGCACATTCCTCCCGGTGCTCGACAACAACCGCCTGTTCCACGATGTCCACAATCTGATCGACGACCAGTCCAACGCTACGGCCGGCTTCGGTATAAACCACCACCTGCAAAGTCTCCTGCTCTTCACGCTTCCGACTAAGGTTCAGGCGGTCAGCAAGGTCGAGCAGCGGCATGATTTGACCTCGATATTGCACGACCAAGTCGCTGCCGGAGCGCTCCACCATGGACATTGGAAATTCCTCTAATCTGGCGACGATCGAAAGTGGGATCGCCATGCGGCGATCGCCGCCGACGGTGAAAACCAGCCAGGCGTCGCGTCCGACGACGGTATCGACCTGCTTGGCGATGGATTCGATCAGCGCGCGGTCGCGAACTTCAGTCACCACATTCGCCATCTGCGCAATGCCGAGAACATCGAGAATCAGCGCCACTTCTCCGTCGCCCATAATGGTTGCGCCGGCAAAGGCGGAGATGTTCTTGAACTGCTTGCCCAAAGGCTTTACCACGATTTCCTCGGTATCGTTAATCTCATCCACCACCAGCCCGAACTGCCGGTCGTCAGCTTGTAACACCACGATGTTCACGGCGTTTTGCCGGTCTTGGCCGCGATCGGCAGCGGACAACTGCAGAGCACGATTGAGATATACCAGCGGAAGCAGGTTGCCGCGCAAGCGATAGACAGGCGCACCGTGAATCATCTCGATGCCGCTGATGGCTTGCTCCGCCTCCAGACGCACCAGTTACAGCAGGCTCACCTGCGGGATCGCGAAGCGTTCTCCGCCGCTGGTCGCTACGAGCGCCGGAATAATCGCCAAAGTCAGCGGGATCTTGATCTTCAGCGTCGTTCCCTGATCCGGAAGGCTGTAGATATCGACGGTTCCGCCAATCTTCTCAATGTTGGTCTTGACGACGTCCATGCCGACGCCGCGGCCGGAAACGTTCGTGACCTGGCGAGCGGTAGAAAGTCCGGGCAGGAAAACCAGGTTCAGCAGTTCGCGCTCCGACATGCGGGCAGCGTGGTCGGGCGAGATCTGGCCACGCTCGAGCGCCTTCTGCTTGATGCGTTCGGTATCGAGTCCTTTGCCGTCGTCGACGATCTCGATATTCACCTGGCCGCCTTCGTGGAACGCATGTAACGAGAGCCTTCCTTCGGCGGCTTTACCTTTTGCTTCCCTTTCTTCGGGGCTTTCGATGCCATGATCGACGGCGTTGCGGATGATATGGGTCAGCGGATCCTTGATGGCTTCGATGATGGTCTTGTCGAGTTCGGTATCGCTGCCTTCCATCTCGATCCGGACCTGCTTGGAGAATTGGGTCGCGAGGTCGCGCACGACACGCGGGAACTTGTTCCACACGTTTCCGATCGGCTGCATGCGCGTCTTCATCACACCTTCCTGCAGCTCGGTGGTGATGAGGTTCAGCCGTTGCGCAGTACCGAGGAAAGTGGTGTCTTTCTGCGTGCCGGTGAACTGCAGAATCTGGTTGCGCGCCAGCACCAGTTCGCCGACCAGGTTCATCAGCTTGTCGAGCAGATTGACGTCCACGCGGATGCTGCTGCCCGAAATGTGCGAGGCCGATTCCGACTGTTGAGCGTTGAGAGCTTCGTGCACCGCGAGCGTAGAAACACTGCCGCGCTCAACCAGGATCTCGCCGAGTTTTCGCGGATCGCCGGCGTGTTGCGCTTCCAGCGCTTCCTGCACCGCGTGTTCGGTGTGTTGCACGATGATCTCGCCCAGCGGCGGTTGACTATTGCGTTTCATCTCGCGATCCAGCAGTTCCTTGAGCATGGCAATTACCTTGCTGTAATCGCCTTCGCCTTCGACGCCCGAAGCTTCTATGGCGCGCAGCACTTCGCGGATCGCGTCGACCATCTGCAGCAATCCGGTTGTAATCTCGGCGTTGAGGCGCAACTTGCCGTCGCGCATGCGGCTCAACAAGTTCTCGCCGACATGCGCGACCGATTCCAACTTGCTGAAGCCGAGAACGCCGCTTGTTCCTTTTACGGTGTGAATCGCGCGGAAGATGCGGCCGAGCAACTCGCTCGACTGCGGATCCTTTTCCAGTTCCACGAGATCGCGATCGAGTTGGTCGAGGTTGTCGTTGCTCTCGACCAAAAACTCTTTGATGATTTCTTCCATTTCATTCATGGCTGCTTGTCCAATGCGGAGAAATGACTTGGAAGAAAGTGCAGGAATTGGGCCGGAAGAAATTAGAAAACATTAAGATCAGAAAAGACAACGGCCCGAACGCAGCGAGTCTGCGTCGGGCCGCCGCTGGGGCAGATAGCCTGAACCAGCTAAACCGGAGAAGAAGCCGCCGATCGGTTAGGCGGTCAAGCTGGCGAAATAAGCTGCGTTCTTTTCAGCCGAGTCTTCTTTGCCTTCGGGGACCTGGTCACCGGGGAAGATGGCGTTGGAGTCGCAGGCAGCCTGGCAGGCGCCGCAATCGAGACACTCTTCCTGGTTGATGTACATCTGGGTCACGGTCTCAAACTGTGCCTCTTCCTTGGTGGGGTGGATGCACTCGGTGGGGCAGGACTCGATGCACAGCCCATCTTTAATACATGCGTCGGTAATTACATAAGCCATGATTGCGTTTCTCCCATCCTCAATATCGACGGCAGCGCCGCCGCACCTCTTTACCGTACCGCTGCGGTCTCCGGGCGCTCGGTGACCAACATCACTGGCGGCAGTGACATAGGTTCGAGGGGCTCGAAGTAACTACCGTCGGTAAGGTTAAGTAGTTTGGCGGAGTTGACACTGGCGGGAAACGCGGCTAATCTCACATTCACCTGTGATGAACAGCCAGCGATTTACGAGCTTTACCTTTGCCGCCTACGCCTATTGGCGTAACGGGCGCGGCAGCGGTATCGCTTGAGCTGAAGCTAGAGAAGTAGTCACAGCACAAGTTCAGATTCCAAAGCCGCGACCCAGGTCGCGGCTTTTGCTTTAGGCCGCGCACCTGGCGAACGAGAGGACAAGTAATGATCGTCAATATGTCGGAAACAGCCACCGAAAGCCAGATCGAGCACATCATCGAACGCGTCCGCGAAGCCGGATTCCAGCCGCACGTTACGCGCGGCGAGACCAAAACCATCATCGCCGCGGTCGGCGCTGGTGGTCGGCGCAACGAACTGGAGGCGCTGCAAGCGGCTCCGGGCGTTGAGAACGTGGTGCCGATCGCGCAACCATACAAACTGGTCAGCCGGCAGACAAAGCCAATGCGAACCGTGGTTCATGTCGGGCCGGTTGCGATCGGCGGATCGAACGTGGTTGTGATGGCTGGACCTTGTTCGGTAGAGACGCGCGAGCAAATCTTGAGTACTGCACATGCAGTGAAAAGGGCCGGCGCAAGCATGTTGCGCGGTGGCGCCTACAAGCCGCGAACTTCGCCGTACGAATTCCAAGGTCTTGGCGAGGAAGCGCTGAAACTGCTGGCGGAAGCGCGTGAGGAAACCGGACTGCCAGTCGTGACCGAAGTGATGAGCACGGAAGATGCGGACTTGATCTGCGAGTACGTTGACATGCTGCAGATTGGAGCGCGCAACATGCAGAACTTCGCGCTGTTGCGAAAACTGGCCACAACAAATAAACCGGTGCTGCTCAAACGCGGACCTTCGGCGAGCGTTAAGGAATGGTTGCTGGCGGCGGAATACCTGCTGAGTGGCGGCAATCCGAACGTTGTGCTCTGCGAGCGCGGAATCAAAACTTTTGAAACCGAGACACGCAATACACTCGACCTGGCGGCGATTTCGCTCGCCCGCGAACTATCGCATCTGCCGGTGGTAGCCGATCCGTCTCATGGGACCGGCAAGCCGGTGCTGATTCCCCCGATGTCGAAGGCGGCGATCGCCTGCGGGGCGGATGGGATCATCGTCGAGGTGCATCCGTGTCCGGAGCGGGCATGGTCAGATGGTCCGCAGTCGCTTACGTTCGAGCAGTTCGAGGCAATGATGCGGTCGCTTGGGGAGCCGTTGAGGTCGGTTGCACAACCGGCCCTTTCAAACAACGAAAGGACCGGCCACCCACACGCCGAAAGGACCGGCCACCCAAAACCGATGGGGCGGGCGGCGGCAGCGGACTGAGTTGGACTGAGAGTTCGAGGTATGTCCCCGGTTCAATCTGTCAGGTATGTCCCCGGTCTGTACCCCGTGGAGGGATCCCCCTCCCCCCAGAGTCGATCTATTGGAATCAGTGAGTTACGGGGTCTGATCCGTCGATCTATTTGAATCAATGATTTACAGGCAAGTGGTTAATTCTAAGGATTTTGCGGGACAGACGATACCCCTCCCCCAGTGACCATGGAAACAAAGGAGTTATTTGATAGACCAACAAAACAAAGGAGTTAGAGTACCCAGTTTCAAGTACCCCGTATCCAGTAAAACCGGTTTCGGTTTTTCGGTTGTCGGTGGTCGGTAAAACGCTGCTGCTTCGAATTCCGGTTGTAAAAGAACGAGGTGGTGAGGGCGAGAAAATCGTCTTCACCACCATATACATCCAGGATAGCAATTGGCGGTAACCAATATGCCAAAAGTCCGGAAATAAACTTTTCTACCGCGGCGCGCCAGAAGGCGGCAGTTTGCGGAACAGCGCCCCGATTAACGAGGGTGCCTTTTAAAACTGAGGAGCGCGATTTTCATCAGCCTAAAAAGATTCGCGATGCTTTTTCCTAGCGATGACGGTAGG
>DASTGW010000575.1:0-3842 GCA_035718705.1 Terriglobales bacterium
TGGGTTGATCGAACAGGGGTGGGTGCAGACAGTTGTGCGAAGGGTCGAGCGGAAAGCCGGAAGACAAAGGCCAGCCAAGCTGCAATCGAAAGGACCACCAGGCAGGTGACCTCTGATTGTATTTCCATGCGGTGGTCGCTAACCCAGAGCTTGGCTTGACCTACGGTAGCTACATTGGAGGAGAGATCCTGATACTGCACCAGGCGTGCATGAGTACCGAAGACAAAGACACACAGACACAACGCGACTACCACTAATTTCCAGAAAGCCAGACGTGGAGCAGCGTTGTCGAACATCGATGAGTGACTCGAGAATACGAACCGGATGGGCCCGCAGCAGAATGTTAGCACAGCTTTGTACGGCAAAGTAGCGCCCCGGTACAGAAATTCCGGGGCGCCAGTTACCCTAGTTTATGGCAGATAGTACCGGAAGGAAGTCAGCAGCATGTTGTCGACTGCATGCGGAGAACCTCCGGTTCCATACCAAGTATTGCGAACCAGGTACTGATACTGGGGTCCGAACTGGATGCGTCCTTTCGGTCCGTTGTACGGCTTGAACCAGAATCCGAAGGTGCCTTCGAACACGCTGCGGGTATTTACAGAACAATTCGATGGATTGTTGGCAACGAAGCCGCCCGCACCTGGGAGCACTTCCGTTCCGCATCCCGTGCTGGCGTTGGAACTGGATCCGTAACCCACCAATTTGCCTGCTGAGTTCAGGTAAGCGGCACGGCCTATGTATTCGCCACCACCATTAAAGTACCAATCCCATTGCTTGGTGTGAATTTCAAATGTGCCAAGCCCCTGGTAGCTGTGAAGCAGAGCCAACGTTCCGTCGGGGTGCACAGTCGCATCAGGCAGGCTGGTAGTGCCGTACCGGCCGACGCCGTCGCCGCCGAGGAAGTGGAGACCGAAATCAAACTTCTTCTTGACCGTGACTCGCGCGTTCGCGCCAATACCGCCTCCGGTGACGGAATCGTTGAAAGCTCCCGCTGCCGAAGGAGTGGCAGCGCCAGCGTTCGGGAAAATGCGATCGCGGAAGCGGCTCACGACACCGAAGATTTCGTAGTGACCAAACCCGGGTTCAAAGGCAGCCTTCACGATCACGTCCGGCATGGCGTTGAAGGAATAACTGGTGAGAGCCGCACCCGCTGGGGCCGCACCGCCTCCGTTGTAAAGACCTCCGTTGTTGCCGAAGTTGCCGAGCACGAAGTTGTTCGGCGAGTTGCTGGGGTTGGCAAAAGTGGTCTGTGGATTTTCAAGAGAGGCACCGATCCAGACTTTGTTATGGAAATTCTTCGTCACCCGGAAACCGAACTGGCGAGCCCAGCTGAATCCCACGACGTATTGCGCGTCGATCGACATGGGCAGGGCTTCGGTGAGATTGTCCATGCCCTTCTTGGTTTCCGTCACCAAGCTCCACATCTGGCCGCCGGTTATGGACAGCCCATTATTCATCGCGACCTGTCCCCACAATTGGCGCTGGCGGTTCACGTAGCTATTGCTCTGGTTGTTGTTGGAAGTAACGCCGGTGCCGAGCCAATCCATTTCCCAATAGCCAGTGAGCTTCGCATTTTTTAGCTTGCCTTCCGCTTTGAAGGTCAAGCGCGATTGGCGGCCGGAGCCGAAGAATTCAGTGAGACGTCCGGCGTTGGAAGCAGTAAACGGAATCGAGTTGAATGGAGTATTGATATCCGATGCCATGGCCCGCTGCCGGGTGACGGTTTCAGCTGCCAAGAACCCGCCCGGGGTGAAAGTGACCCCCTTGAAGTGTAGGGCGATCGGACTCTCCGTGGCTTCGGTGAACCTCTTCTGGTCTTCTTGGATATTGAGCGCGGTAGTCGTCAGGTTGGCTTTCAGATCGGAAACGTCGGATTTGACTGCGGTTAGCGACTCGTTGGTCTGAGTGGCCGCAGAGTTTGCGGCGTCGGCCTTGCTGGCCGCATCGGATGCGGCCGTCTGCGCCTGTGTCACCTGCTGCTGCGCTTGCTGCATTGCCTGATCGCGTTGTTGAAGTTGCTGTTGCAACTGATTGATTTGCTGCTGCTGTTGCTGCAGCATCGCTTTCATCTCTGCGATTTCAGCCGAGAGAGACGGCGTCTTTGACGCGGTGGACTTCTTTTTCGTGCGAGTGGAAGCGGCCTGAGGGTCGGCATCGGCCGCGAAACCGCTGGTTGCCATAAGGATGGTCAAAAACAGAGCTGCGTAGCGCTTCATCAACTCTCCTCGAAATCACGTCTTTCAATAGGTAATGATGGTAATGGATTGATGCTAGGAAGTTGTTGTTAAAAGTTGGTGAACACGGCATGAATGGGACGTGAAACTATTGCTGAGGAAGAGTTGGGCGGGCCGGTCTCGAACGAAGAGCTAAGTTCTAGACAACTAGCTTGTGCTGCTGCCGAAGCTGGCTGCGAAGCACCTGCCGTAGAAGATGACACGCGCTCTTCACTTCTGGAATTGCAAGAGCGCAATAGACCTGTTTCCCACTACGGCGAGTAGTTACCACTCCAGCGGAACGAAGCACGGAAAGATGCTGCGACATATTTGCTTTCGAAACGCCGAGTTCTTCCTGGAGCTCGCCCACAGCACGTTCTCCATTGCCGATGAGGTCGAGCAAGTGCAGCCGTTTGGGGTGAGCGAAGGCCTTACAAATAACGGATTGGCGCTCAAAGATTTCGAGATCCAGCTTGGACGCGCATTTCGGCATTGGGTTATTGTTCCCTTCCTTGGTATGTGCTTCCGAAAGTAAGCGTGCCATGTCGGATCACCTTCGCCTAGTGCAAATGTCACAATTTCGAAAGTTTGCAATTACTCAGCACGAAGCGCCTTGGTCTCGCCAGATGGGTGTGATTCTGCCTCTAATCGGGCTTGCCACTCCTCTTGCTCCATTTTCACCTCTCGCCACCACTTAAAGTGATGGCGATAGGCATAAAGCTCATCCACCATGCCGGTAATCATTGAGTAAAATGCCGGCCGCTCTTCCGGAAAGACCGCCCCCATATAGATATGGACCATCAGTCCGGAAACAACCATTCCCACTGCCACGAAGTGTAGAAGCATGGACCATTGGATGACGAAGGTTCCGAACGCATGGGCAGCCATGATCAACCCCGTGATCATGATGATGGGAATCATGGTGTACACGAGCAGGGCATAGAGTTTTTGTCCTGCGTTATAGGCACCTTGAGAAGGCAGTTCCCGGCTCGTGAGATTGAGGAACCGCAGTAAGCGGATACTCAGCCAGTTGAAGTCATCCGAATCCAGGCCGATTTCCTTGCGAAGCACTTCCGCGTGCAAGTAATGACGCCATCCGAACAGACCATAGACAACAAACACGATCGACCAGATCACTCCGACTGCGATGTGGATCCGCAAGAGATTGGCACGATCCCCAGCCAAGGATTCCATCAGGTGCAGGTACCACACAGGCATGAAGCGATAACCTGGCGCGATTATCAACGCCGAGCCAGTCGCCAATTCGATCGCCCACACCGTGGCGTTGAACCAGTGCAGCAGGACGATGGCAACCTGGTGTTTTTTGATATGCAACTGCGACAGCTCTCGTGCTTGCTCAGGCGAAAGAGGGAGCGGATGAGTCGGGATCGTGGATGTGGCCATATTCATGCTCCTACTCTTCAAACTGTTTCTCGCCCGTGGCGAGCTGATGAAAGAATGCGACCGCCTGGCCGAGGAAAGTCGCACCAACGGCTAGGAACACCATTTTCTTTGCAACCGCACCCCAGACCTTGCCGGCAGCTACGGTCTGGGGTTGACCTACCGGGAATGCGCTTGCCGCCAACGCAATATGCTGCGGCTTTCCTAGATAGTAGACGTTCGGGCCTA
>DASTGW010000576.1:0-7046 GCA_035718705.1 Terriglobales bacterium
GGAGCGTGGGGTGCCGGTTAAAAACAGCACCACGCCCAGCACCGCTGCGACCAGGAGCAGCAACCATCCGCCACGGGAAATCAGCACTTCCGAACGCCATGCCCGCACAATCCGTGGAAACAGCAACACGGTGGCGAGCGCGCCGATTCCGGAATGCAAAAGCACAACCACTACATAGGCAAGATAAGGACCGGGAAAGGCGTAGAGCCAAATGGCCGAGACGACAAGAAAGATGACGAGTCCGGCGACGAACCTGGGCAGGAATGGACGACCGCTAGTCATGTTTTCGAAACGAAACGTTCCTCAGAAAAGCGAGACTCGACCGTTGTAGTGACGGATCTAGTGCTGATTCCCCACGTCTAGAATCGGCGGTGCTTTCCAGCTGAACACCTTCTCCAATGACTCGGCAATAGTACAAACAGAGTATTCCTCGAAGGGCCGCCCCACGATTTGCACACCAATCGGGAGGCCATCTGGTGATTTGCCCACAGGCACTACTGCCGCTGGAAATCCGAGTAGATTAAACCACTGCGAATAGACCATCGTTTCGACGAAAGTTTCGGGGCGCTCGTCGCGTGTCCACCCCATTTGCCCGTGGCGAAACGCAGGAGCAGACGAAACCGGCATGATCAGAATGGGGTGCGACTTCATTTGGCGAACGACGTTTTCGCGGATCGTATCGCGCTCAAACTGTGTGAACAGCACTTCCTCGGCTGTGAGTGCCCTTTCACGCGATTGCAAGCGCAGCAGGTCGCGCAGAAGGAAATGCAGCTCGTTCTCATGGCCGTTCAGCATTGGCCCAAACGCCAGTCCGGAAAAGCGGCAGAAGATGTTGTACCAGAGCTCACGCACTCGCTCGAGACCATCAGGCCTGAACGGCTCGACGACGAAGCCCTGATCCTGCAGAGCCTTTGCGGCTGAGCGCACAGCCTGCTTCGTCTCCGGCGTGACGGCATGAATGTCGTCCCTCTCGAAAAAGCCGATCTTCATGTTGGTGAGGTCGGCAGGCTCATCAAGCACATACGGCGCAGCCATGGGATCGCCCACGTCGGCTCCGCGCATGACGTTGAGCAACAAGCGCATATCGCGCGCGCTTCTCGCCATCGGGCCAACTTGCCCCGTAAGCGCGAAAGGACCGACGCCTACAGGAAAATGGCCGCTCGAGGGAATCACGCCGGGAGTGGACTTAAGTCCACAAATTCCGGTGAAGTGGGCAGGTACGCGGATTGATCCACCGCCGTCACTTCCAACTCCCGCCGCTGACATGCACGCAGCGATCGCTGCCGACTCGCCACCGCTTGAGCCACCGGCGGAATACTCGGTGTTCCACGGATTGCTGGTGCGTCCATAAAGAAGGTTGTCGGTCTCGTACGCCATCAGGAATTCAGGTGTGTTCGTCACACCGAGCACCACGGCACCAGCACGCTTCAGCCTCTGCACGAGCACTGCATCGCTTCGCGGAACATTTCCCGCTCGCAGCTTCGAACCCGCCTCGCACTTCATGCCGGCGACGTCGATACAGGACTTAATCGACATCGGTACACCGGCCAGCGGCCCGGCATCTTCCCCTGCCTGCAGTTTCGCCTCGACTGCTCGCGCGTCGGCTAGGGCTGCATCCCGTCGCAGATCTACAAACGCGTTCAGCAGCGGATTCAATCGCTCGATGTTCTTGAAGTGCGCCTCGGCAAGTTCGACGGGCGAGACTTCCTTCTCTCGCACCAGTTCAGACATGCGCCATGCTGGGCTCTGGATCAGTTCGTTCCCCATGGAAGACAAGAATTATAAAGTCGCGCTCGATTTGGACACGGATGTTCCGTCCCAATTAAACTGCTCGCCGCACCGCGGAGGAGGAATGAAACTCACGCTCACGAAGAAGATCCTGATGGCAATTGCCTTGCTGACCATGGCGACTGTCGCACTTATAGCGGCCGGAAGCTACCAGCCACCATTTGGCGGTTGGAAAAGAGTGAGCGACAAGCCTGTGCTTGGACCAAACGGCGATTTCGTGGGCGTCTTCAACCCTGCGGTTGTAAAACGCGACAGCGAATTCTTCATGCTCACCCGCTCGCAAAACAAGGCGGGCACATCGTTCCTCGTCGCGGCCACAAGTAAAGATGGCGTTCACTTCACGTCCGGTGATGTCGTTCTTCGCCCCGAAGCCGATTACGAGAAGAATGGAGGCGTGGAAGATCCCCGACTGGTTTTGATCGGTGGCACTTACTATCTGACCTACACCGGATACAACACGAAAGACGCGCAGCTCTGCCTCGCAACCTCGAAGGACCTGAAGCAGTGGCAGCGCGAAGGCGTGATTCTGCCCGCCTATAAAGGAAACTGGAATGTCGGCTGGACCAAGTCTGGGGCCATCCTGACTGAAAAAGTAAATGGCAAGTACTGGATGTACTTCCTGGGCACCGGCCCCGACAAACGCGATGAGACCGGGCTCGCTTCTTCCACCGACCTCATCCACTGGACCGAAGAGACAAAGACTCCTGCTCTTCCGAAGCGCCTTGGCAATTGGGATTCACGCGTGGTTGAGCCCGGACCACCGCCGGTGATGACGAAAGATGGGATCGTGCTCATCTACAACGGAGCCGACGACAAACTCGTGTATCGCACGGGATGGGCGCTCTTCGACAAGAAAGATCCGCGCAAGCTGCTCGCGCGTTCAGAGCAACCGATCTTCGTTCCCGAGCACGACTGGGAAAAGATCGGTCAGGTTCCGAACGTAGTGTTCGTGGAAGGACTAGTGCGCGAAGGTAAGCGGTGGCTCTTCTACTACGGAGGCGCCGACAAATATATCGGTGTCGCCGAAGCCGAGAGTCGCTGATTACTTGATACCGAGTTTGTGCTGCATCTCCTCGAGAGTGAAGCCTTTCGTCTCAGGGTAGATGAACAACACAGTAAAGAACTGTACAACCGTCATCACGCTAAAGAATAAAAACGGGTACCCTCCGGAACGCACCGCGATGATCGGGTAGATGAATGATATCGCGGCATTCATGATCCAATGCGAAAAACTACCAAGGCTCTGGCCTTTGCCGCGCACCCGATTAGGGAAGATTTCGCCTATGTATACCCAGATCACCGCACCTTGCGACAGCGCGAAGAACCCAATGTAGATCACCAGCAGCGGCAACAGGAGATTCTGATGGCTGTTGGTGAAGAATACCGCCGCCACACCAGCGAGGCATAACGAAGTTCCAGCAGCTCCGATCAGCAGTAACGCCTTACGCCCAATCTTGTCGATGACGCTCAGACCCACCATGGTGAAGAGCAAGTTGGTGGCCCCGATCGCCACTGCCTGTAGATCACCGGAGACCTTGCTGAACCCAGCGCGGGCAAAGATATCGTTCAAGTAATAGAGAATGGCGTTGATGCCAGCGAGCTGATTGAAGAACCCTATCGTTATGGCCAGGAAGATCGGCAGTTTGTAGTTGCTCGAGAACAGCGGCTCATTCGCGCGATGATGCTCGGCGTCGATCGAGTCCACAATGTCCTTCAGTTCTTGCTCGTAGTTCTCTTCGCCCGTTACTTTCAATACGTCCCGCGCTTCATCGACGCGGCCTTTCTTCACCAGCCAACGCGGGCTTCGCGGGATGGTGAACAGCATGAGGAAGAAGAGCAACGCTGGGACGGCCGAAACTCCCAACTTCACTCGCCACTCGTGATCGCCAAAGTGACCGAGGCCGACCAGGTAGTTCGAGAGGTATGCGAGCAGAATTCCAGCAACAACATTGAACTGGAAGAGTCCCACCAGCCTTCCGCGCAGCCTAGCCGGTGCAACCTCCGCGATATACATCGGGCCCAACACAGATGATCCACCGATCGCGATCCCGACGATGAAACGCATCGTCACCAGCGCCGTCCAGTTCCACGCGAAGGCGCACCCCAGGGCTGATACTAAGTAGAGCAGCGCCAATCCACGCAGGCTGTCGCGACGACCGTACTTATCGCCGAACATTCCGCCTGTTGCCGCGCCCAGAACCGTGCCCCACACCGCAATCGAAACCGTGAAGCCGAGTGTGCCCGGCGTAAGTTGGTAAGCCTCGGTCAGAGCCTGGGTTGCGCCTGCGATCACGGCGGTGTCGAAGCCGAACAGAAGTCCGCCAAGGGCTGCCACCACTGCACTACGCAGTAGAACCGGAGTTAATCGGCCGACTGGAGCATTGGCCGCTATCGCACTAGTTTGTGGAGTCTGCAAGGCCCCTCCCGGGAAATACTTGTGGGCAGGGGATTATCTGACAACCAGCTAATACTGGCAACGAGGATTAGGACAGTAGGCGCTTACGCCGGGACTTTCATAAGGCAATGTCAGCAGAAGGATGGACGTCGCCGCAAAGCCGCCAATGATCAATCCGTTCGCAACCGCGTCGTTGACGGTGTCGTAATAGGCGATCTTGCATTTTGAAGCGCGAATGCTGGAGACCATCGCCACCTTAGTGGGCTTCAGATCTATGTTTCTCGCATCTGTCTTCACGGTGACTGGCAACTCTCGCGCGTAGACGTACGCCTTGTCGCCCTGTGTCTTAACTTCGTATTTTGTGTAGGAGTTCGCCGAAATGCTTTCCGGAGATTGGATAGGCATTACTTCTCCGCACATCCCAAGATTCGTCTTGAGATTAGGGACGGTGTTCACAAAAACGCCGCCATCATTCAGCGTGATTTCGCTTTCGTTGATCCACTGGATGTGCGTATTGGCTGCCGTCGAGATAGAAGTTCCGGCGGTACGAATGCTGGCAGAAGAATTCGGGCCCACTTCAATACTGTCTCCGCCGGATAACGTGAAGGAACCGCTGACCGGAGTGCCATTCACCTTCACGTCCCCAGTCGCTTGCAGCATGGCGCCAGTGTCGGCAGAAAAGGCGTAGCTCTGCAATGCGACCGTCAACACGATTGCCAGAGCCCTCTTGCCAGGTGTCAACAGCAATCCGCCCTCCACCCTTGCCTATCCGTGTGGACAGTATGGGCAGTTTCCAATGGGACTTCAACCGCGTACGTTGCTTACGTTGGTACGTGTTCGCCCGGTCAAAAAGCTTTCTCCTGAATGAAAATCACGCGATCAACGATGCCGAACTGCCCACCCACTCGAGGTCGCGATTGTGATCGACGCCCATCATTTTGCCGCGGCCCATGCGAATCAGCGACATGACCGGCGTCAGTTCATCAAGCCACACATACATCATGCGGATCTCAGGTTGAGTGGGCCCATGCGGCGTCTCGATCGTGCGCTCAAAATTGACACGCTCCTGCAGGATGTAGAGCGAACGTTGGCTATGTGGGATGGCATTGATCTGCTCGTCGGTAGGTCCGAATGTGATGCCTGCTCCGGCGAACGAATACAGCGGCTTCAAGACGTAGTTCTCGCGATCCGCTGGAAGCTCTTTCACGTCGCTTAGGAACCACGTCTTTGGCACCGACTCATGCTTCAAGAACGGCAAAGAAAACTTGCTCATCCGGAAATACCAGTTCGGATGTCCCGCCCACTCGACTTGCAGTTCATCGCGATAATCGAAGGGCAGCTTGAGGTTCTTGCGCACAAGTTCATCCACTATCGCGCGATTGTAGATGCGCTGGATCGGAACCAACTTTCCATCTTTCTTATAGTGCAGCCTGCTTCCCTGCTTCACGACTTCTCGAATATCGACGATTGGAATCCCCAAGGTCCCTCGCGTGAGCAGGAAATCGGGCAACGTTTTCTGATGGAAGGGATCAACTTCTAGCAGGACTACGTTCTCAGGATCACGATCGCCGACAATCGCACTCCGCATCAGTTCGATGTAGGAACGCTTATCGAGTCCGCTGAGAAACAACTTTAGCTTCGGATCGAGCCCGTAACTCGCGACATACTCTTCCGCCAACGCCGGTTGATAGAAGTAAAGCGATGGAAAGGCCTGTAATTCGACCAGGCACGGTTTCAGTTTGCCGCTCTCATTCCGTACCAGGCCGAAGTCCACTTGAATGAACATCGGCCGCTCGTTTTCATTGGGGACATTCCACTCCGGCGGAATCGTCACGTCGGATGCTTTGCGATACGACGGATCATCCACCAGTTGCCGGATCAGCTGCGTGCCTGCATTCGACAGCTCCTTGATGATCGACTCGGGAAAGAAGCACGGCGTCTCGCAGACGCGGAACGGGATCGGCGTCTGGCAACGTCGATGCAATCGCTCCAGGAACTTCTCGTATTTGTCAGCCGTGAATGCGGCGTTGAAGGCACTGCGCAGTTCAGGAACCATGTCCGCCCGCTGCTACGCCGTAATAATGAACTTCCCCTGCTGCATGATTTGCTGCTCGTCCACCCAGATGTCGAACTTTCGCCCCACCACATCGATGTGCGTCGACGAATACCATTTCGCGCCCGTGTGCTCGCCATACGGATTGCCGAACGCGATATGAATGCCCGGAAACTTTTCGTCCTGCAGGATGTGCCCGATCACCTCTTTGATCGCGATGTTCGTGCCGATCGCGAACTCGCCCACGCGATCGCTGTTTTCGTCCGTGTGCGTGTACTTCCAGAAATCCTGCTCCAGCTCCTTGTTTTCGCTGTGCGCTTCGGTGAGACGGTTGCCAACTACGCGGATCGTCAGCGGATTGTCTTTCAAGTCGCCATACTTCGCGCAAAGATAATCGCCGACCACGCCGTCGATCACGAACGTGCCATTCACCTCGCCTGGCGTCGTAAACACTTCGCCGCCCGGCAGATTGCCCCACTTGTCCGGACTGATGATCCCACTCGTCTTCAGCCAGCGATACTCCGGATTCAGATCCGCCTTCAGATCCGTTCCGGCCGCCGTTTTCGCCCTGACGTATTTCGCCTTGCTTACCAACTCCAGCACCTTGCTGCTGATGCGGTCCACGGCATGAAAGTCCGCGCGCATGCCTTCCAGCATGATCTGCGGATTGATGTTCACCATGTGCGCATGACGCATCCGCCGACGATTCACCACATCCGTCATCTGCATACGCGACTTCAGCTCGTTGCGCTGCACGTTGACGGCGAAGATCGAGACCTGACTCGTCTCCATGTCGGCCAGCACCTGCTC
>DASTGW010000577.1:0-3816 GCA_035718705.1 Terriglobales bacterium
GAACTGGTTGGCATCAACACCTTCCTGGTCTCCGCGACCGGCGGATTTTCCGGCATGGGCTTTGCCATTCCATCGCAGCTGGCGCAACACGTTGCGGACAGCCTTGCCCGCAATGGCAAGGTCGTGCACCCGCGAGTCGGCATCGGCATTTCTGATGTGACGCCTGAAAACGCGCAGTTCTTTAACCTCAAAGACGCTTCCGGCGCTCTCGTGACTCAGGTGGATTCCGATTCGCCGGCATCACGAGCCGGGCTCAAAGTCGGTGATGTAGTTAAGAAGATGAACGACACCGAGATCACCGATGCGACCCAATTCCAGGTTGCCGTGCAGGAACAGCAGGTCGGCAACAAGGTGAACATGGAGATCGTGCGCGATGGTCAGCACATAAACGTTCCTGTCACGCTTGAGGCAATGGACGCCAAGAAGGAGATGGCGTCGAACGAACCAGGTGAGCACGGAAAAGCACGCTGGGGTATTGGGCTTGCCGATCTCACCTCAGACGCTCGTGAACAGCTGCAACTGCCCAATGATGTGCACGGCGCACTCGTAGCTCAGGTGCAGCCGGGCAGTCCCGCTGACAATGCCGGTCTCTCTCGCGGCGACGTTATTGTTCAGGTGAATCGCAAGGATGTGAGGTCCGCATCCGACGTGAAGCAGAGCCTTAACAATGTACCGGCCGGCAAAGACGCCCTGCTGCTGGTGTACTCTCGCGGCGGCAATAGCTTCCGCGTGCTGCACCCGGAACAGCAGCCGTCCTAATCTACGCAGTCGCAACAGGGAAGAGGGCACAGTCTTGAGGCTGTGCCTTTCTTATTTCGGTTGGAGAAAATTCGAGCGGACCGCCGCCACGATGTCGTGCTTGATCGACTCTACGCTTCGCCCGCTGGTCCGTATCGTAAGATCTGCTCGCGCGTACAGACTCTCCCGATCGGCTAGGATATGCTTCAGTTCTGACATCGCTTCCGGATGCTGTGCCATGGGTCGCATATCGCCCTGGGCGATTACCCGCGACATGTGCTCTTCCGGTGTCGCCTGCAACCAGACGCTAAAACAGCGCTCTCTCAGTCGACTGAAAGTCTCCGCTTCCGAAACGATTCCACCGCCGGTTGCCAACACGAACGCAGACTCTTTCTCCAACAACTCTTCGAGACATCGGCGTTCGAAGCGCCGAAATCCACCTTGCCCATAAAGATCGAACACCATGTTCATAGGGACGCCGCTCGCTTCTTCGACCAGGCGGTCAAGTTCGAAGAACGGAACGCCCAGTTCTTCCGCGAGCAGTTTGCCGACCGTTGACTTGCCCGCACCGCGCAGGCCGATGAGTGCGATGCGCTTCTGCCGCGAGTCATTATCAGTCGCGCTTGATCCTGACGTCATCAGCAGTGAAACAATCGAAACGTCCAGCGCGTCGGCGATTTGTCGCAAAACCAGGATGGATGCATGTCCTGTTCCCGTCTCGAGCTGCGCCAGGAACCGCTCTGAAACCTCGGATTTCACCGATAGCGCTTTGCGGGTCATCCCGCGCTCTGCCCGAACACGTCGCACGTTTTCGCCCACCATCTTCAGGAACGCCGAGGCTTCAGTTTCTACGGAAGTTGGCTCGGTGAGCGGTGTTTGCCGCGTTACATCGAGTTGACTGTTATCGATCATTTCAACAGCTCAAACTTCAAATCCACCAGTACATCGCGAAGCGGGACTCTCTTCTGCTCACATATGCGTGCAACGCTTTCAACAACATTGCGGCCGGACAGCTCTTTTGCGATCACCACATCCTCAAACGGGTATGGCTTCTCCACCACGATCAATCCTGCATGCTTCAGAACGTCGAGCGTCTCATACATCGCTTCCACGTCGAGCCCGCAAGACTCGTGCAACTCCGGGAGGTAGGTCGTGTGTGCCTGCCTGTCTTCACCTCGGCCGTGATAGGCAAGTTCAGCAATATGCGTGAATAACTTCCGCGCCTGCGACGGCACCGACGACAGTCGCTTTTCCAGCGAGGCCAGGTCTTCCTTATCGATCGCCATCTCAGTCGAAGCGCACATACTCGAAGTCAATCGGCATACTGTTGATACCCTTCGCCGGAGGCGCAATCCAGTTCGCGAACTTCCCCGGCTCGATCACGCGTCCCATCAACGACTCGATGTACCGATGATCTTCTTCCGTCGGCATCCACTCCTCGCGATGCGTGTTCCATTCGGCTTCGCTCATCACTTCGCCGTCCGGACTGACGAACTGGCCGGCGAAATTGCCGATCGCGCGATGGAATCCCTGGTGTGGCAGTTTGAACCGGAAGGAAATTCCCAGTTGCTCTGGAATACGGTTCCACCGATTGATGCCGCCTTGTATCTCCTTCACGTAGTCATCGCGAAGCCTCGCATTCAGCGCCGTGAGCGCCGGAACCGTCTTCGTAACGATCTTTCCATCCTGCACTTCGATCACCGGATACTCGTCTCCCTGGAGTTGATGGTCGTCTTCTTTCTTCGTCTCTTCGTACCGGCCCTTCAGTCCAGTCGTGTAGTACGTCGCCGCATTGGAGGAAATGTCCGATCCATAAAGGTCCAGCGTCACACTGCAATGGAAATTCACGAACTTCTGCATGGTCGCCAAGTCGATGACGCCAAACTGCCGGCCTTCCTTGGGATCGGTGATGCCATGCTGCTTCATCACCTCGCACGTGCGTTGAATCGTTCGTGCCACACCTGACTCGCCAACAAAGAGATGGTGCGCCTCTTCCGTCAGCATGAAGCGGCACGTACGCGAAAGCGGATCGAATCCCGACTCCGCCAACGAAGCCAACTGGAACTTGCCATCACGGTCCGTGAAAAACGCAAACATGAAAAACGCCAGCCAGTGCCTGGTTTGCTCGTTGAAGGCGCCCAGAATCCGTGGATTGTTTTCGTCGCCTGAGCGACGCTCGAGTAAGTACTCGGCTTCCTCGCGACCGTCCTTCCCGAAGTACCGATGCAGCAGGTACACCATCGCCCAGAGGTGTCGTCCCTCCTCCACGTTCACCTGGAAAAGGTTCCGAAGGTCATACAGAGATGGTGCCGTCATGCCCAAATGCCGCTGTTGCTCCACCGACGCAGGCTCGGTGTCGCCTTGCGTCACGATGATCCTGCGCAGCGTTGAGCGGTACTCCCCCGGCACATCCTGCCACGCGGGTTGACCCTTGTGCTCGCCGAAATTGATAGTGCGCTGCTCATCGCGCGGAACCAAAAAAACTCCCCAGCGATAATCCGGCATCTTCACGTAGCCGAAGTTCGCCCAGCCATCGCGGTCTACACTTACCGCCGTGCGTAGATAAACCTGCAGATCGGAACTCTTTACCGGGCCCGTGTCCTTCCACCAGTTCAGGAATGCCGGTTGCCACTTTTCGAGAGCTCGTTGCAGGGTGCGGTCGCTCGCGAGATCCACATTGTTCGGTATCCGTGCTTCGTAATCGATATTCATGTCTTTACCTCGCGCGTTAGACGCGCTCCCAGTTGAATTTAGCCTTCTGCCCGCTGCCGTACACCTTCAGCGCACCCGCCGTTCCCACAGCATTCGGACGGATGAAGATCCAGTTCTGCCAAGCGGATAAGCGACCGAAGATGCGCGTCTGCATCGACTCCGGCAGTGCAAATCGAAGATTGGCTTCCATCCCCGTCAAAGCATCCGGAGACAACGCAACGCGCGACTCGATCGCCAGGCGTAACTCGTCGTCCCAATCGAGGTCGTCCGGCGTCGCCGTCACCAATCCTTTTTCCAGCGCTTCTTCGGGATGCATCTTCTTCTCGACCATTGCCCTTAAATCGGCCGCTACCGCCTCATCTCCGT
>DASTGW010000578.1:0-2638 GCA_035718705.1 Terriglobales bacterium
TTCCGAAACGCCGGCTTTTCATTTATTTGCTCACGATCAGCAACCGCAGTGCCCCCGTCGAAAGTGTGAAGGGCGACCCCGACATCGTTCCCAGCGTTCCGGTGGCTGGATCGAACGTGAAGCCTGAAATGGTTGGATTGCCTGCATTCTGCGTGTACACGAAGTGATTCGTTGCGTCGACCGTGATGTCGTAGGCCGCGTCTGAGTTTGAAACCGTCGAAGCCAACGACAAATTTCCGCTCGCATCGATGGCAAACGACTTCACCTTCATAGTGTCGGCGGTGGTCATCAAGACGTACTGGCCTGTTCGGTCGCCAACGACACTGGCGGCCTGTTCCACATCGGCATTATTAATTTCGCGAGGTGAGCCGACGGTTCCGTTATTGACCGGATACACGAGTACAGACTTACCTGCAGAATTCCTGGACTGAACTGCTACCAGATAACTTCCATTCGCTACCAGCGCGATATCTGAGATATACCTGCCGCCGCCTAACGGAAGTCTCTGCGATTCTGTCAGTACGCCGGTGGAGGGATCGCGGGAGAGCACCACGATGCCATTGTCGGAGCCGGTGTCGTTGGCATAGATGAAACGGCCGTCGGCCGAAAATTCAGCGCGTCCAGGTATGGCGTCAGCGAAGTGGTAAGGCGTACCGGGAAGCTGCGTCAGGTGGCCATCCGATCCGATGCTGTAGGCCATGATGAACGCTCCGGAAGCAGACTGATCCTGCGACATCACATACAGGTGCTTGCCTGACGGATCCACCAGCACCTCGGCTTCGCAGAAGGTAGGCAACGTAAGCTGCTCGATCGGGGAGAGCGAGCCATCGTTCGCGATGGCATACGAAAACAGCTGCGAATGAAAGTCGAAGCAATTGGCGCCACGATACGCCTGCTGCTGACCAATGCCGACGTAGAGGAAGCGGTGGTTGGGGTCGGTGGCTAATGCGTTCGGCTCGGGGCCGGTGGTATAAGGTGATCCCGCCAGTGGCGACAATTTGCCGGACGCGGGATCGATCTTTAACGCATTCAGGGTGGTATAGAGGCTTCCGGTATAGAGGATTTCGTTTGAGCTGGAGGTGCCGCCTCCGGTTCCACCAGACGTACCGCCCGACCCGGGATTGGAACCGCCGGGCGTGCTGCCCCCATTGTTAGTTCCTGGATTCGAGGTTGAGCCGGAGGTGCTGGTTCCCCCGCAGCCGACAAGGAAAAGCAGAACGGTCGCCACTGTAAGCAGGGCGAGCCATACGTATAGCCGATTGCTTCGCATTCAGAGCACCTGTTGTCGTTGGACTGCTCTGGGATAGATGGAAGGCGCTTTGCTCGCGGTTGCGCCATCTGCGGGGCAAATCGAACAGTTCTGCCCGGAGCAGCTGGTTTGCTAGAACAGGTTCGCTAGAATAGGAACATACTTTACTTGTGGGGATGAAGCCTTTATGAGTACCCAAGCTCCGGCCGGCGTCGGCACGCTCTATGTAACTCTCTCCGGCCTTCCGTTATTCATCGACATGAAGTGGCCTTTCCATCGCGCCGCTTCGGGCGCCGACTTCTACGTCCTACATTCCGATCTGCGGCTGGCAGACGGTTCGGGATTGCACGCACTGGTATCGGTAAATCTGTCGTTAACCGTTGCCGAGGTTCTGCCCTCGCTGGAACAGCGCGACACGGAGTCGCCGGTGATCAACGCGCTTCGTAAGGAAGTCGACTCCAAGCAGATCGAATTCCTGAAATCTCCGAAGCTTATTCCGGTGCACTTCAATAGCCGCTACTGGAGTTTCAAGCAAAACCGCTGGGCATTTCCCGCCGCCAACGATGACGAGATCACGCAGTTCCTGCTGCGCAAAGTCTTTTGGGCCGATCGGCTGAGCAGTTCGGGGGTCAACGTGGCGGACGTGACCGACGCCCAATACGTGAGCACCACCCCAGAGCATCTGCGCGAACTGGCGCAGAAACTCGCGGGACAAGGTTTAGTCCGAGTTGATGGCGATCGCGCTTTCGCCAGCGAAGGCCTTACCAAGCACGCTGCGACGTTTGAGGCCGACATGAAGTCCGTACTCCAAGACCTGCAGCAGAAGCACGCGTTCGAACGAGGATAACCCTTCCGAAATTCGTACCAAAAAGCCGGCCGCCCAGGCTGGCTTTTGCTTTTTCGTCCGGTATCATTGCGCTTCGGTTGCTAACGACTGACAACCAACGACTAACGACTGTTTCGCATGCAACTCCGCCCTGCCCTCAATTCGGCCATCGAAACGCTCGAACAGCACGACGTGGGCTCGCCGCGCATGAACGCCGAAATGCTGCTGATGTTTGTGCTCGACTGCAATCGTGCGTATCTCTATGCCCATCCCGAGCGCGAACTCACGGACGATGAAAAGCAGCGCTATGAAGAAGCCATCGCCGAACGCTCGCGCGGAGTGCCGGCACAGTACATCGTTGGGCACCAGGAGTTCTGGGGGCTGGACTTCATCGTCACGCCGGCGGTTCTGATCCCTCGACCAGAGACGGAACACGTAGTAGAAACGGGGATTGAGATCGCTCAGGATTACGAGCATCCGCTGATCATTGATGTGGGCACGGGCTCAGGCTGCATCGCACTCTCTCTGGCCAGCGATCTGCCGGAAGCGGAAGTGCACGCCGT
>DASTGW010000579.1:0-2288 GCA_035718705.1 Terriglobales bacterium
GCCATCAAGTGTTTTCCCAACGATCTCTCTGTGCCTCTGTGTCTCTGTGGTGAAACGAACTATCCCGCCTGCAGCACCTGGTGCACCATGTGCACCGCGATTGACCCTTCACCCACCGCCGACGCCACCCTCTTAACATTGTTGGCTCTTACATCTCCAACCGCCAGCACTCCCGGCAAGTTCGTTTCCAGCAGGAACGGCTGGCGTCCCGTCGGCCACTCTGTGCTCATCAGGTCCCGTTCGTTCAAATCGCGCCCTGTCTTCACGAAACCACGTTCATCGAGTGCCAGGCATCCTTGAAGCCAACTCGTATTCGGTGCCGCCCCAGTCATCACAAACACATGGCGGATTTCCTTCGTCTCCTCTCGTCCACTCTCGCGGTTCCGCCATCTCACACAAGCCAGTCCGTCGTTGCCCTCCATCGCGACGATCTCCGTCTGCGTCAGCAACTCGATGTTCGGATTCTCCTCGATCCTCCGGATCAAGTATTTCGACATCGTTTCCGCCAGCCCCTTTCCGCGGACCAGCATATACACCTTCGAGGTCTGCGACAGGTACACTGCCGCCTGACCGGCCGAGTTTCCTCCGCCGACCACAATCACCTCTTCGCCGCTGCACAACTGCGCCTCGATGTACGTGGCGCCGTAATACACGCCTTTGCCTTCGAACTGCGAAAGATTCGGAACATTGATCTTGTTGTACGCCGCGCCCGTCGCGATGATCACCGCCTTCGCCGACACCACGCGATCGCCATCCAGTTCAATCATGTACGGCTTTCGTTCGCAGCGCAGACGCGTTGCCGAACGCGCCACCACAATCTCCGCCCCGAACTTTTGTGCCTGCGTATAAGCCCTTCCCGCCAACTCCTGTCCGGAGATCCCTGTCGGAAATCCCAGGTAATTCTCGATCTTCGAACTTGATCCTGCCTGCCCTCCCGGTGAATTCGTCTCCACCACGATGACATCAAGCCCTTCCGACGCCGCGTACACCGCCGCCGCCAACCCGGAAGGTCCTGCGCCTATCACTACCAGATCACGCACGTGATCATCGTTCGCATTTGCGTTGAATCCCAGGCACTCCGCTACTTCATAGATGGTCGGGTTCTTCAGCACGTACTCGCCGCGACAGATCACCACCGGCACGTCTTCCACGCCGACATTGAAGCGTTCCAGCATGCTCTGCGCTTCCTTATCGCGATCGAGATCGACATACGTAAACGGATGCCCATTTCTCGCCAGGAACTCACGGATATGCAATGTCTCTGCCGAATGTCGCGATCCCAACACCACCACGTCTCCATAACCGCGCTCAATCAGCAACAGCCGGCGCAGAATGAACGCTCGCATGATGATCTCGCTCAAATCCGCTTCCGTCTGGATTAGCACCCGCAAGTTCTCCGGCGGAATCTCGATTACCTCTCCCGCGCTCGTGATTCGCCCTCTCACCAGCGCTCGCCGATTCCACAGCATGCTTACTTCGCCGGTGAAATGCCCCGGACCATGTTCCACGATCGGCCGCTCGCCCGACTCCATCGGCTGCACGATCTCGATTCCAGCGGTTAAGAGAATGTAGAACGAAACCCCCGCATCGCCCTGTTCAAACAGGATTTCGCCCTTGTGCACATCACGCGCCTTCCCGAATTTCTTGAGCCGCTCGATCTGTCCCGAAGTAAGTATGGGAAACGCTTTGCTCAAATCTGCTTGCGCTGCAACCGTCGTCGTCGTGATTTCGCTCATCATCCACCCTCACCGAAGAAAGAACTGCCTAAACCTCTGTCTCGTCCACGTAACACCACCGCCAGTCTTCGCCCGGTTCGAACGACTGAATGATCGGGTGCTTGGTCGCGTGGAAATGTTTTGTCGCATGCTTGTTCGGAGAGCTGTCGCAACACCCCACGTGCCCGCACGTAAGGCACAGTCGCAGGTGAACCCACTGCCCGCCCATCTTGAGGCAATCCTCGCAGCCCTTTGCCGAGGGCGTCACTTTCTTGATCTCGGAAACGTGTTTGCACTTTGCCATGCTTCACCTCATCCCAAAGTCATCCTTTCAGATGATGCCATCGTTCTGAAGATTCACGTTTCTGCCGGTGCCTGTTTTCTCATCACGGCAGTTAGTTTTATACTCACTCAACCCAACTTCTTTCAGCGACAGGAGAGAGCTATGCGCTCGCGCTTTTTGCGCCGCATCGTCTTGCTATTTTCGATAGTGTTCGCGTCTCTCCTCGTCAGCTCCCTGCTGTTCTTTCGAGCCACAAATCGCATCGTCGATGGAGAAGCCTGGCTCATCCA
>DASTGW010000580.1:0-6107 GCA_035718705.1 Terriglobales bacterium
ATTTGGAACCAGTCGACCGACTGCAGCTTGCTTTCGTCACGGCCCATAGCTTCACCGAGTGGCAGGAAAAATTGGATGTGCGAGATAGAGTTCGACCACGTTGCCGCAGGCCAATTAGTTACCTTCGAGCGGTGAGAAGAAGATACAGGCCGCACCGGATCCGCGAGCTTCGGCGATCTAGCTGAGAGATTGCCAGTGCGCTCTTACGAGAGGGGATAATGAGTGAGACCTTCAGAATTTCTGGCGGAGAGAGGGGGATTCGAACCCCCGATAGAGCTTTTGACCCTATAACGGTTTAGCAAACCGCCGCCTTCAGCCACTCGGCCATCTCTCCGGCGGGACTTCCAAACCTTCCGGCGGGAACCGGAAGCGAATCGACCCTCATTATAGCTGAGCTTCCGGATTTGTGCCGATTTCATCCCTGACACTCCCAATTTCTCAAAACGGGCCACCTTCAATATTCCAAATCGGTGTCAAGCATCTTCGCCGCATAAGAAACAAGGACCAGTCCCACCATTTCATTACCTTCGTGCCCCGCGTTACCTAAGTTCATTGGACTCACGGCAGCGTTAGTCGCAAACTCGTCTTACCCCCAGAGGTAAGCGGTATGAGGATCACAAACAAGTCGATCGCAGCGTGGTTGTTGATCTCGGCAATGGCCCTTCCGGCTTTTGCGGAAACTGCCCTTCGCTGCACGCACCGGGAAGCCCCGGCCTATCCGGCGCTGTTGCGCTCCCTCAAGATCGGCGGTCGCGTGAAGCTCCGGCTTTCCGTTGCAGCCGATGGCAAAGTAACCGGCACCAGGGTCGAAGGTGGAAATCCGGTCCTGGCGGAGCTGAGCTGCATTGCCGCCAGGAAGTGGACTTACGTGGCCACCTCGAAACCTTCTGACGTCGCCGTCGAACTGGTCTTCGATCCCGCAGCTGCACAACCAAAGGTTACGGAGTAGATGGAAATGAGTTTAAGTCCAGCACAATTCGAAGGTGCGCGCGATGCTGATCGCGCCTTCGCCCAGCTAGTGTCAGGCCAGGTCAAGCGTGTCACGCAGGAGATCCAGAAGCTCGAGCTGCTGCTCCAGGCGGGCATGGTCGATCCTGAAACCCTGAGAGAATTTCGCAAGGCCATCGATCAAGTCCGCAAGACGAGTTGGTCGGTTCAGAACTTGCTCGACGAGAAATAGCTACGGTCGGCGCAGCACCGTGTCATACGGATCGATCTCGATGCGGTGTACGCCCGCCGGAGCCTTCAATCGGAAGGTCGTCTCCGGCCCATCCGCAAACACCCTGCCCAGCAGCACGAGATCTTTTTTCGCGGTCACTCCGTAGATCGGAACCGACGTCACCAGTTCGATCGGCGCCTCTTCCTGCACCAACTTCCCTGTCACCGTGCTTCCGCCGGCGGCATTCGTGAATTTCACGTTTGACACCTGCAGCTTCGGAATCGACGTGCCGTTCACCCATTCATCGAAGAACCAATCGAGCGATTTCCTTCCTTCGAAACGCAAGCTCTCCGGCAACTCTTCCTCGAATACCTGCTGCACGATCTTGTTGTTGATCGACTTCCCCTGGTAACGCTCGCATATCTTTCGCAGCACGCGGAAGAACGGTTCATCCCCCAGGTTCTCGCTCTTCGCCGACTTCGGCTCTGCGTCGCGCATCATGTTGCGCAGCATGTGGAAGATCCACGTTCCCCGTCCATAGCTGATCGCGTCATAGCCGTTCGGGAACTGCGAAGAAAACAGCCGCACCCCGAGCGTCACCGGACCCGCATCGCTCAGCGGCATCTTGTCCTTGTTCGACATCAGCAATTGCTTGCGATAGAGCTCCAGTACCTGCTGCACTTCTTTTGGCTGGTTCTTTTCCATTGCGGCCAATGCGCAATAGTTGGCGAGCGCTTCCACCAGCCACTGATCGCGATAGCTCTTCCAGCCGACAAGGTCTCCCCACCACTGGTGTGCCGACTCGTGAATCGGCATCAGGTTCGAATACAGGATGGCATCCGCGCCCTCGATTTTGCTGCGCTGCATTTCATCCGGAGTGAGGAAGACATAGCTCGACAAGAAGATCAGTCCCGGCCAGCCCTGGCTCATGCGCCCCGGCATCTGCGACAACACGAGCGAGTCGTAAGGATAAGGGCCAAGCTCTTCTGACAACTCCGCGAGTCCTTTCTGCACGCGGTCCGCCACCTGCTGTGCATGCTGTGACGGCGATGGCCCCGGCAGTGTCACCAATGTCTGGTTATCGTCGCCAACGCGTCGTCCAATCGTCGGCACCTCCACCAGCACCTTGTTCGCCATTTGCATGTTCTTCTCAACGCCTTGCGCCGCATAGACCTCGATGGGAACATTGCCCAGTTTCGCTTCTGCCCTCTGATAGTGACCAAGATTGAAGCCCGCCAGCGGTATCGGACGATCCGACTTCCACCGCGACACCATCTCGCCTTCCGTGGTCTGTCCGCTCACGCGACGACCCGTTGCTACCAGCGTCCACTCGCTCGGATGGGTGAACTCCAAATCGAAGTTCGCCATCGACACACCGCGATTTGGATACCAGATACCGCGCGCGCCCACATACAATAATCCGCCGCCCGCATCCGACATCACCGATCCGCCATACACGAACCGCAGCTGCAGCTTCTGCCCCGTCTGCAAGGTCTCCGGAAAAATAAGCGCCACCAGGTCGTTCCCGCGACGCGCCAGCGCCGTTCCTTCCAGTGCTTCGTTCTGTAGATACTCCAGCGGCTTGCCGTTGTATTCGATCGTGCTCACTCGCAGGTTGCGCGAAAGTTCCAGCAGGATCACCCTCTGCCCGCCTTGCACAACATCCGCGTTCATCACGCATTCTGCATCGAGGTCGCTCGGCGGCTTCACCTTGATGTTCATCTTGTAATCGGTGATGTGCAGCCGGTCTTCCGGCTCGAGATCGGTCGTCGAGCCCAGCGCTGCCGGAGTCACATTCGTTCCGGTTTTAGAAACTCGTTGACGTGCCCGCATACGCATGGATCGCATGGGAAATGCCGTCCACACATTGAAGAAGCTTCGTCCGTACTGGTCGCGCGTCAACTGCCCCACGCTGATTTGCTCGCGCGCATCGGTATCGAAGAACAAATCAAACACGCCCAGGTGCTCGCCACTGATGCGTGCCCGCAACATGTGATCGCCTTCCGGCGACGTCGCCTTACCGTTTACCGTCGTGCCGTTCAGAAACGACGTCATCAGTCGTAACGCATCCGCTTCCGACAAGCTGTTTACCGTCGTGTCCCACTTGTTGACGAACGCTGCCGGATCCTCCGCCTCTCCGCGCGTAGCAGCCATCAACTCATCGGCAAGATCGTCGTTAAAGCGGAAGAACGCCGACGTCAGCTTCTCTTCCAGCACCGCTGCTTTTGTGAAGAGTCCCAGCGACCGCTTCTCCACGCGATCGGGCGGAATCAACAGGATCTCTCCTTCGCCTTCGAAGAACGCTCCCGTGATGCGGCCGTTCACCGCACGCGTGAATCCGATCACGCCGTCTTCCAGCGTGATGTGCACATCTTCTCGCTCGATGGATGCTTCACGAATGCGGAACACCTTCCCGCCATCGAGATGCATGTCGCGGAGCTGCCGGTAGAGCTGCGCCGATTCCGTCGCTGTCGCGCTATTTACCTGACCCTGCGCTCGCGGACTCCCAATACGAAACGGTTCCGGCAGCGGTCCGGGCGGCGAAGCGGCGGGCATCGCGTTGTGCATCATCTGCTCATCGTCCTGCGCTGACACGGACACCGTGAGCAGGAGTACACTCACACCCAGAACTACCGTGCGCAGAACGCGCCACCACAGTCTGCTAGAATTCGCGCTAGTGCACCGGATTTTCATCAGTTTCCTGTTGTTTTCGGCAGCAGTCTGCCCCGCCGAAACTATCTACCTCAAAAACGGTCGCACCATTGTTGCCGAACACGTTTCCGAGAAAAACGGCAAAGTCGAATATCAGATCGGAGACGATGTCTATCGTATCCCTAAAACACTGGTCGAGAAAATCGATACCTCCACATACTACGTCGCCCCTCCCACCAGTTCGAGTTCTGCAACTCGTCCCAAGTCGAATGAAGCCCTGCCTCCGCCCCCGCTCTCTGGCATGCAGTTGCGCTTCCCGAAAGAAGCGCTCACGGCAGTTAGGGATGGTCGTGTCGACCTCGATGCCCTGAATACACTGGAGGAAAGCGGTAACGCCGAGGCCGCCGGCGCCGGCTACTTCCTCGCCGGACGCGCCGAGTTCGACCGCGGCGATCGCGAAAGTGCCCGCCGCTATTTCGAGCGCGCTCTCTCCTATGGTCCTGATAATCCGGTCTTCCTCACTCAATACGCCGCCATCCTGATCCAACTCGGTCGCGCGCGCGAGGCAATTAACTTCGCCGAACACGCCACCCAAAACGCTCCCGATTCAGCCGATGCCTGGAGCATTCTCGGTTACGCCTTCTTTAACGTGGATCGCACTCGTGACGCCATTCCCGCGTGGGAGAAATCGCTCAGTCTCCGCAATGACAAGAGTCTCGCTGCCGTATTGGCGAAAGCGAAACGTGAACTTACCGCTGAAGCCAACTTCAACGAGCACGACACTGGTCACTTCACGCTGCGCTACGAAGGCGCAGCCACCAAGGACACACTGCGCCAGCAGATCATCGAGGCGCTGGAAAACGATTACAACGAGCTCTCATCGCAGCTCGGCATTACGCCCACTCAGAACATTCCCGTCATTCTTTACACCGAGCAGACGTTCTTTGACGTCACGCAAGCTCCCGCTTGGACCGGCGCTATCAATGACGGCAAACTACGCATTCCCGTCCGCGGCCTCGAGTTCCTTAGCCCTGAACTGGCGCGCGTCCTCAAGCACGAACTCGCGCACTCGTTTATCAATCAAGCCTCTACTGGACGTTGTCCGCAATGGCTCAACGAAGGCATCGCGCAATTGGTCGAGGGACGACAACTGGGTAGTCACGGACCGCGACTCGCCTTGATCTACCAGTCGCAGATCCAGGTGCCGCTGAAATCCCTGGAGGGTTCGTTCATGAACTTCTCTTCGTATCGCGCGGTGCTCGCATACCAGGAATCCCTCGCTGCGGCCATTTACCTCAACGAGACGTATGGCATGAGCGACATTCGCCGCCTGCTCGAACATCTCGCACAAGGTGGCGGCGTTCAAGACGCTCTGCGAGACATTTTGCACGTTGACTACGACCGATTCGAGCAGGACTTCTCACAATTCCTGATCAATCGCTACGCTTCCTGAGTCCTACTCGTACTTCAGCACACTGGCCGGATCCTCATTAGCCGCTCGTCGCGACGGCAGGTAGATCGCCAGCAGCGCAACGCCCAGCAGAATCGCGCTAACCAGCAGATACGTAGACGCATCCATCGGACGGACGCCATAGAGTTGATTGGAAATGGCACGACCTACGATGATCGCTCCAACTGCTCCCAATACTGCACCCGCGAGTGCTAGTCGCATACCATGGCCCACTACCAATCTCAGCACGTGCGATCTTCCCGCGCCCAGCGCGAGACGGATCGCGATCTCTCTTTTGCGCTGCGTCACCAGGTACGACATCACACCATAGATACCGATCGCTGCCAGCATAAGCGCAATGAACGAAAACGCTCCCATCACCATTGCGGAAAGTCTTTGCCTCGCCAGTGAACCGCTCAGTATCTGTTCCAGCGTCTGCATCGATTCGATCGGCTGATTGGGATCAAGTTCCCCGACGGCCTGGCGCATAAGTGGGGCGGCGCTCAACGGTGATCCTTTGGTTCGCACTACTACAACTTCATTATTGGAATAGCCCGGGAAGTAGATGGCGGGTTCCGGCGTGGCATCCAGCGCCACGTCTTTTACGTCGCCGACCACGCCCAACACCTGGAATGCCTGTGGCGTCGGCGTCATCACACCCAGTAATACCTTGGAAAGTATCGGGTCTTGCCCGCTCAGAAACCGCCGCTGAAAGGCTTGGTTCACCACGATCACGTTGTCGTTGTTGTCGCGATCCACGAACCAGCGTCCTGCGATCAATGGGATCTTCATGGTCGATAGGAATGTCGCAGTCGCGACCCGCACTTGTGCCACCGGATACTGTCC
>DASTGW010000581.1:0-8555 GCA_035718705.1 Terriglobales bacterium
GAAGCGCTCGGGATCGCCTCCACCGATGAGATTCCGGAAGGAGGTTGTGTCTGCACGACTCCCCAATCCGTTATCTCGAGCCCACGAACTCCCCTCAGCTCTTTGTCGCGAGTCGTAAGTTCCCAACCTTGCTTGCTGACCCGCCTGATCGTCATCCCCAGGCATATAAATCGCGTGCAGGTTCGGCTGAGACGCAAGGTGCCGACGAACTAATTCCTGCTCTTCCGGCGTAAAAGGAGTCTTCTTCGCAAGCACAGTGACAGGGCGCCCATCCTGGTTGAGGTCGCCCTCAACAACGACAATGAAATGGCGACCAAGGTCATGCGCGGTCAACAATGGGTGCTCAGGGTTCCCATTTAGCGCCCTCATCGCCTGACTTACGACCCTCAAGGCCTCTCTTGGCTGGGCGAATTCCCAGCGCGTGATGGCGATGTAGCCATCGTCCTTTAAGTGGTCGAAGTATTCGCGGAAGGCTTCGACGGTGTAGAGGTTGTTCTCGCTGAGCGCAAACGCCCCGGCGGCGGTGGAGGCCCAGGTGTCGACCAGAGTCATCTGCACAACGTCGAACTTCTGCTTCGACGCCCGCACCCAGGAGCGACCATCACTGACGTTAATGTGCACGTTGGGACGCGTGTAGAGGCCGTACGACCAATCCTTGTATCTATCGCGCATGATGGTGTTCGCAATGATGGGATTGATCTCGATGCCGGTAACGCTGGGGCTGCCGTTGGCGACAGCACGCAGCACGTCGACGCCGCCGCCGGGGCCGATGATGGCGTAGTCGCCATGCGGGCGAAGGACGTTCGTGATCGACGGCGCGGCGGACATGAGGTTCTTCTGGTAGTCGCTGCCCTCCCAGGGCTGCTGCGGGTCCTGCGCCATGATGTAGGTGGAAGCGTCGGCGTCGATGACGATCACCTTCGCACTTCCCACCTTGTCCACCTCTACCCGCGAAATGGCGTTCCACTTCGAGAACTCGACCCAACTTTTGTCGCGACGCATGCCTTTGGCGTAGACGATATCGATGAGTGCGCTTTTGTAGTTCGCAGCGGTGATTGCGATGAAGGCGAGCATAACGACAGTGGCAACATTGCGCGATCGCTTCGAAGTTGACCAGAACAGCGCGGCGGCGGCCATGGCGATGCCGGCGAAAAGGACTGTGTTTGGTCCTCCAACGATGTTCAGCAGGGGCACGATGCCAATGCAGGCGACGGCGCCCCCGACGAGATCGGCGGCGTAGAGGTTGGAGATGTGGCTCGACTCGCGCGCGAACAGAACGGAGAAGAACAATCCCGTGAAGAAGAACGGCAGCGCAGAGACCAGGTAGATGGCCGTCAGTTTGAGGAAATTCGCTTTGCTTATTTGCAGCGAGACGGGCACGTGCAGATCAACTTCCAGCACGATCAGCATCAGCACGGCATTCAGGGTGCAGCAGAAGGCGCCGATCTGGTTGGTCGTCCACTGGGCGAGGCGAGGTTTCAGTATGTAGGAAAACACGCCGCCGGCGCCGAGTCCGAGGAGGGCGATCGAGATGGCGAGAAAAGCGAAGTGATAGAAGAGGACGACCGAAAACAGGCGCGTGAGGGATAGCTCGAGCAACAGGCTCGCGAAGCTCATCACCAGCACGCCGAGCATGGTCCGACGACTCACCACAGAGATACAGAGACTCAGAGAAGAAGATTGGTTAGAGCTCTCAGTGGCGACCGTGACGATGGCTTCAGGTGTTTGTCTATCCATTCCTCTGTGTCTCTGTGCCTCTTCGGTGAATCAATCTTCAAGAATGACGTAAGCGATGGCGTGCTCGGCGGTGTGCGAGAGCGACAGGTGCGCACGGCGAGCGCCGAGTTTGCGGAAGAAATCGGCGGCGTTGCGATGGAAGCTGATGGTCGGGCGGCCACCTGGCTGTCGCGTAACTTCAACGTCCTGCCAGGAGATGCCGTAATGGAGTCCGGTTCCGATGGCTTTGAGGGCAGCTTCTTTCGCGGCAAAGCGGGCGGCGAAACGTTCGGCTTTGTTGGCCTTCGGCTCGCAATAACGAATTTCGGCAGCGGTGAACACGCGCTGCAGAAAGCGATTACCAAACCGCTCAATCGATGCCGCGATGCGCGGCACTTCCGCAATGTCGACGCCGGTGCCGACAATCATGACTGGCTAAGGTAACACAGGAGAATTTTAGCGAGGAGGATTGCTCGCCCTACACTACTTCGAGCGTTCGCGGTAGTCGCGGGCGTGGATTTCGACCTTCCGGCACATTTCGTGAAGTCGGGCACGCATCTGGTCGCCGATGCGCTCGCCTAACGTTCGGTCACGGAGCACGGACCGAGCTTCTTCGAGAGACTTGTTGCGTCCGAAGCCGGGGCTGGGGTTCTCCGGGACGGCTTCAGCGATCGGTGTGGGTCGGTCGAGCAGGTGTGTGGTGACAATCGTTGTGAGTTCGTCACTGTAGCGCTTGTTGAGGATGTAGCCGACGGTATCTCGCTCCCAGGGCGAGGCGTTGGACGAGCCGAGATCATCAATCAGCACGACTTCGGTCTCGAGCACGGGGCGAAGGACGTCCATCTCCGTTGCTTGAACTGAGGCGTTGTAGCTCTGGCGCATCTCGCGCAACAGTTCGCGGTAGTCGACGAAAAGGCAGGACACGCCCTTCATTTCCATCAGCAGGCGGATGGCTGCGACGGCGAGATGCGTCTTTCCGGTACCGGTTGGTCCGGTGAGGAGCAGTCCGGCCTTGTCATTGGGATACTCTTCGACAAAACGGCCGGTGCGAAAGCGCGCTGTATGAAGCGATTGGTGTTCGGCCGGGCTCAGATCGGCTAAATCGGTCTGGAAGTTCTCGAAGCTGCATTTCGAGTACCGCCTGGGAATGCGTGCGCCTTCCTCGAGGGTGGCGCCGCGGTTACGCAGGCGGCAGTCACACTTGGTGACACGCCCATCGGGAGTTGGTCTCCAGCCGGTGTCATCACAAATGGTGCAAATAGCGGCTTTGGGTTCGGCCTTCAAGAACGTCCTTTGCTGACTTGGCGAGCGGGATGGCACGCCCTACCCACGCAAGGATGCCTGTTTCCCGTTCCCTCGCGCAAGTGCGGATGTCCGGGGATTGTGAACTTTCGGCAGAAGTCTGTGGATGGGCAGAGGAAAAAGGGGCTGATGGCGAGCAGGTGGGGCGCGGCGAGATGGCTCCGGCGAGCAAGATTGCTCGCCCCACCTCCCGAAACGTGCATCTAAGTTCAAGCCGCCATGGACCGTTTCTTGTGCATTCACTGTCATTTTTATCAGCCGCCGCGGGAAAATCCATGGCTCGAATTCGTTGAACTGCAGGAATCGGCTTACCCCTACCACGACTGGAACGAACGCATCACAGCGGAATGCTACGCGGCGAATACGGCGTCGCGCATCCTCGACCAGCAGGGACGGATTGAGAGCATCGTCAACAATTACTCGCGGATCAGCTTCAATTTCGGACCGACGCTTCTGTCCTGGATGGAAGTGAATTCGCCGGACGTGTACGCCGCGATCCTCGAAGCTGATCGGCAGAGCCAGGCGCATTTTTCTGGACACGGGTCGGCCATCGCACAGTGCTTCAACCACGTCATCATGCCGCTGGCGAATCGCCGCGACAAAGAGACGCAGGTGATCTGGGGCATTCGCGATTTCGAGAGCCGTTTCAACCGGGCGCCGGAGGGCATGTGGCTTCCTGAAACGGCGGTCGATATTGAGACCCTCGAAGTGCTGGCCGATCACGGCATCCAGTACACGATCCTGGCTCCCTACCAGGCTCGGCAGACACGCCGGCAGGGTCGCCAGTGGCGCAACGTGGAAGGCGGGCGCATCGATCCCAAGCAACCGTACTTCATGGAATTGCCGTCGGGAAGGAAGATCAGCCTGTTCTTCTATGACGGTCCGATCTCGCGCGCGGTGGCTTTCGAGAAACTACTCAGCAGTGGAGAGCACTTTGCCAATCGGCTAATCAGCGGCTTCACCGAACGGCGCTATCCCCAACTGATGCACATCGCCACCGACGGGGAGACCTACGGGCACCATCATCCGCATGGAGACATGGCGCTGGCGTATGCGCTGAGCTATGTGGAATCGCAGGGACTGGCGAAGATCACGAACTACGGCGAGTTCCTGGAACTGCATCCGCCGACACACGAAGTAGAGATCATCGACAACACTTCGTGGAGTTGCGCACATGGCGTGGAGCGCTGGAAGAGCAACTGCGGCTGCAATTCCGGGCGGGCGGGATGGCATCAGGACTGGCGCCAACCACTACGGCATGCGCTGGACTACCTCCGCGACGACATCGCGGGACCGTTTGAAGAGCGCGGCAAGGACCTGCTGAAAGATCCCTGGGCGGCACGAAACGATTACATCGAACTCGTACTCGATCGCTCGTGGGACAACGTGAACTACTTCCTGCAGCGAAACCAGGCACATGAGCTTACGCATGAGGAGCAAGTGGAAGTGCTCAGCATGATGGAAATGCAGCGTCATGCACTGCTCATGTACACAAGTTGCGGCTGGTTCTTCGACGAACTCTCGGGCATCGAGACAGTTCAGGTGATGCAGTACGCGGCGCGCGCGATCCAACTCGCAACCAGGCTGTTCGGAGATCATCGCGAGAAGCGCTTCATCGAGCTGCTGGCGTATGCGCCGACGAACATCCCTGAGTATCTGAATGGAGCGGAAATCTACTTCAGGTTCGCGAAACCGGCGATGGTCGACCTGCTTGGCGTTGGCGCGCACTATGCGATCAGCGCGCTGTTCCGCGGATTCGAACAGCACAGCGCGATCTACTCGTATGAAGTCGACCTGCTCGATTCGCGCACGCTGCAGTCAGGTCGGATGCAATTCGCCATCGGACGGGCGGCCATTCGCTCGCGGATCACCCGCCAGAACGCCGACGTTACATTCGGAGTGCTGCACCTGGGCGATAACAATCTTGTGGCTGGGGTACGCGACTTCCGTGGCCAATTCGAGTACGAACAGTTGCTGCAAGATGCCGAATTAGCCTTCGCCCGCGTGGATATCCCCGATAGCATTCGCGCGCTGGACCGCCACTTTGACCAGACGGCCTACTCGCTGAAGTCGCTGTTCAAGGACGAGCGGCGGCGTGTGGTCGGCATGCTGCTCACTTCGGTGGTTAACGAGGCGGAGGCCATGTACCGGCAGATCTACGACAGCCATGCGTCGCTGATGCGATTTCTGTCGGAGATTCACATGCCGTTCCCGCGCGTGCTCTCGGCGACCTCAGAGTTTGTGGTAAACGCGGCGCTTAAACGTGCCTTTGAAGATGAACCGCTCGACCTGAGCCGGATCGCAGCGCTGCTTGATGCGTCGCGTCGGGAGAACCTGAACCTCGACGTACCCGGACTGAGTTACGCGCTTACCGGCCGGATCAACTCGCTGATGCAGGCTTTTGCAGCCATGCCCGAAGACATGGACACGCTGGAACGGATGAACCTGATTTTCACTACAATCCAGTCTCTACCTTTCCAGTTGAATTTGTGGAAGGTGCAGAACCTGTATTACGGCATGACGTTGACCCTGTATCCGCAGATGCTGGAACGCAAAGACCGCCGATCGGCGGAATGGGTGCGGCGTTTCACCGAACTTGGCCGCAAGCTGGGGATTGCACTGAAGTCGTTGCCAGCACCGCAGCCGCACTTTGCTGCCGCCTGATTCAGCATCAGTTCCAAAACAGCACTCCAGAGCCAGTTTTCATGCATGTTTCCTTGACACCGCCAAGGGGCGAGATGTCTGATGATGCCGACGTCCACCTCGCGAAGGAGGAAACATGAACAAGGGGCACATCGTCGAAAAGATCGCGGCGGATGCAAACGTCTCCAAGGCGCTTGCAACGAACATGGTCGAATCGCTGATTGCGGGAGTGAGTGGCGCGCTGAAAAAAGGCGAGCGCGTGACCCTCTCCGGCTTTGGAACGTTTTCCGTTTACCAACGCAAGGCGCGCAACGGACGCAATCCGCAGACAGGATCGATCATTAAGATTGCCTCTCGACGTGTTGCGAAGTTCACGCCCGGCGTAGAACTGAAGAAAGCGGTTAATAAGAAGTAGAGGCCATTTTCCATTCGTAACATCAAGCCCTGCGCCATGCAGGGCTTTGTTGTTTTGGCTCCCATTCACTTTGGCACTCACAAGTCTCACCTGCTAGCAAAATCAGCCCTCATGTGTCGAACCCGCAATTTTCCTCATCCAAATGAGCAGCTGTTGTTGTATCAAGAGTCGCAACGTTTCGGTGCGGGGACTAACGCGAAAGTGCGAGTACGAATAGTGACTTGCATGTGTTAGTTGGCTGTATTAAGAAAACGCGTAATCAGCGGCGTTTTGCAGCTGCTGAAACGTTTGGCTCCAAGTGGGGTTGGAACGAACATGATTCCTGAATCGCACGTGTTAAGAGAGTTTTTCCTGGACCTGGTTGCAAGGCACTACTCTGAAACGGTCGTGCTGCGCGATGCGGAAGTAAGTCATTACGTCGCGAACATGCTGACGGAATTTTGCGAAGACGATCAATTGCACAAGATAAGGAACGCCTCCGGCAAGGCACTGCATGACGTCGGCGAGATGCTGCTGGAGTCGGATCCGATCTATGGGCCTGCCCCTTCCTTCGACCGCGAGCGCCAGGTTCGCAAACACATCGGCGACTACACGCTGTTCTTCACCGGCATGTTTCCGGAATCGATCAACGGATTTCGCCTGCGCAAAAACCGTCTGGAAAACTTCGTGGACTTCATCCGTGCCGGACGCGAGAGCTATTACATCGTGTCGAAGTTTGACTGTTTCGAATACGCGAAGGTGGCGCCACTGTTCCGCAAGATGGCGGAGAACTTCGAAGAGTGCGTGGTCGGGCTGAATATGGTGAAGAACGATCTGCAGGAGATGCAGCATCCGATCGTGCGGCGGACGGATGAGTTGATTATGTGAAGCGCGCCACGGATGAACACGGATCACGCAAGTCGATAGAAACTCAAACTGCTGTCGCCTTGTTTCAAAGTGCGGTATCGCTTCAGTGCCCCGAAACTTTCGCCTGGATCGAAACGTTTATCGTGCTCAACGATGACCACTGACTTTGGATTTAAAATGCGCGATTGGCCCAGGAAGCCGAGACATTCCTCGTAGGCCTGATCTTCTTTATATGGTGGATCGAGGAACACGTAGTTGCAGGCGACTGCCTGCGCGTCGAGTTGACGGAGCGCTCGAACCGCCTCGTGCTCCAGTACCTCGAACCCTTCCATAATTCCTAACGACTTCAGATTCTCGCGAATGAGTTGTGTGGCAGCACGCGAGTTGTCCACGAAGGTGGCGCTATGGGCACCACGACTGAGGGCCTCTATTCCCACCGCGCCCGTTCCTGCAAACAGATCCAGCCAGACGCTTCCCTCCAGGGCCAGTGGTTCCCCGGCGGTGAGCACGTTGAAGAGCGTCTCGCGGAGACGATCGCTGGTCGGGCGGGTGTCCACGCCGGACAACGCCCGCAGTGGACGGCTCTTGAACTTTCCGGCAATGACTCGCACGTACCCTCGTTTCTTTGTGACCAGCAGTAAGTGTATAGAATGGAAGGAGCATGGGAACTTGGTTATCGTCGGTAATGCGGAGCTGGTCCATTCCGGTGGGCCGGGTCGGAGACGTGTTTGTGCGCATCCACCTGTCGTTCCTCTTCCTGCTGCTGGTGATCTGGTCTTTTGACGCGAAGCCGCTTGGACAGGCGGTCCTCAATCGTGGACTCGCCGTCACGGCGCTGATCTTAGCGTCGGTGATCATTCACGAACTCGCGCATGGACTGATTTCGGGTAAGAGCAAACTGCCTCAGCGGGTGCTGATCCTGATGCCGATTGGCGGCGTCACGCTGATGGAAGAGAACGCGATGCAACTGCGCGATCCCGTGGGAAAGGTGGGGACTGCGCTGGTTGGTCCACTCGCGAATCTGGCGCTCGCCGTTGGTGGTTACCTGTTCGCAACAGCATTCTTCCCCGCGGCGCAGTTAGACAAGCCGCCTTTCATCTACAGCGGGAACCTACCGCGAACATTCATCTGGGTAAATCTGTTCCTGTTCGTTCTTCATCTGTTGCCGGCCTATCCTACTGATGCCGGACGCTTGCTCCGCGCGCAACTGGCGCGGCGCATGAATCCGGTGCAAGCTACGCGAAAGGCAGTGAGCCTTGGACAGCTGTTCGCTGTGGCCTTGCTATTCGCGGGCGTGAGATGGGATCCGTGGCTGATGATCGCCGGATTCCTGCTCTTCCTTTCGGCAATGCTGGAAGAGCGATCGGTGATGTTCCAATCGGTGCTGGAGAACCTGAAGCTTGAGGAAGTGATGCTGACAGACTTCTCAACGCTCTCCCCGGCCGACACACTGGAAGATGCCTTGGCAAAGGCGGTTCATACGCTTCAGGACGACTTTCCGGTCATCCGAGGATCAGATATGGTCGGCGTCATCAGCCGCCAAAGTATCGTGAATGCCATTCGTTCTGAAGGCAACGGTTACGTGCAGATGGCCATGCAACGCGTTTTCCAGGTGGCGCAAAGGGGTGAATCA
>DASTGW010000582.1:0-5468 GCA_035718705.1 Terriglobales bacterium
TCGCCGTTCGGGGCAGGCGGTTCGGCGGCGAGATCCGGAGGTTCCGGAACTGCGGGCCGTGTGGGATGCGCATTTTCGCGTTTGAATTCGCGCAGGATATCGGATCGATCGCGACTGGCATAATCATGTGCAAAGCGAGTCAAGGCACGCGTCACCACATCGGAGTGGTGCACCTTGTCCATGCCGGGCTCTTTGGTGATGCTGAGCCATAAGCGGTGAACGAGTTCCACGTCTTCGGGCTTCATCGTCGGCGCGTGCGGACCGATGCGGAAGGTATCAACGGTAAGGTCAGGTCGGACTACCTGGAGCACGAACTGCCGCTTAGGCTCCGGCGCCGATTCCCATGCGCGCCCCAGGAAGAAAGCCTGCTCCTGTGACGTCATCCGGCTGGAAAGACCAATCACAACCGCTGACGATTGCATGGCGTTCGCTGTTTGCACGATGGCCGACCACGGATCGCGTGCCGGAACCACCAGAAGGGATATCTTCTTGCCGGCTTTTTCCGCGACGGAAACGGCACGTGTAAAGAGCGTCTGTTCGTAATCGCTGAAGAGTTGTTCCTGGTGCAGGTCAAGGCTGCCGGTTCCGAACCGGCTGATGCGGGCAGACATCACCACCACGTCCTGATCGTCGGTGTCGGTGTGCTGCAACGACCAAAGCAGGTGGAACATCGAGTTATAGTCGCGGATCGCCACCAGCACGTTGTTCGGACGCACGCCCACGGAGTCGGTGGCGACCGTGTCACGGTGCAGGAGTTGGAAGTGCTCCTGCATGTCCTTGGCCGAGGCAGCGTGCTTGCGGTGATTGACGTGCTCGGAAATGGTGAAGATTGCAAAGAAAATGAAAGAGAAGATCAGTCCGCTGAAAGTGGCTACTGTCTTGGTGAACAGATTGACGATTGCCGTTGACGTCAGCACGAAGCAGACGGACGCAAGTCCGATGGGGATTTCATGCTTCCCGATGCGGATGTTCGGGGGCACCTTCCAGCCGCGCTCGCCTTTGTACTTGAAGCGCAATACGAGCATCGAGGTGCTGTTGAAGACGAAACTCCACATCACGCCGAATGCATACGCTTCGCCCAGCAGATACACATCGCCACGGCTGATGAAGATGATGATCAGCTGCAGCAGGACCACCATGTTGATGATGCGGTAGCTGGTGCCGTAACGTTTGTGCGGCTTGCGGAACCAGTCCGTGAGAACACCATCCTCGGAGACGCGGTTGAGAACACCGTTGGAACCAACAATCGCGGTGTTGATAGCGCCGGACAGAATCAGGAAGCCCACGCCCACGACGAATACTCGGAACAGGATACGCAGGAAGTGCGGCCCGGCGAGGTACATCGCGAGTCCGGCGATCAGGTTGTCCTTATAGATCGGGACGCGCACCGAGTCGGGAATCAGCATCACCGCCAAGAGTGAAACCAGACCAGTGAAAGTGAAGCTGTAGATGGCGATGATCAGCGCGGTGCGCTTCAGGTTTTTGAGCTTGGGGTGCGCGATTTCTCGATAGACCTGGGCCAGGCTTTCCTCGCCGCTCATGGCCAGCACGGAGTGTCCGAAGGCCATCATGATTCCAAGCAGCGGAAAGAACGTCCAGAATGTCTTGCCGTTGAAGAAGCCAAGAGCCTCAGGGGCGAAATGCAGATTGCTGGGAATCGGCGCCGGGGGCAGTTGCCAGCCGGGACGAACGATGAGCGTGATTCCCGCCCATCCAAGCAGGATCACGACCATCACTGTCGTAATCTGCATGATGCGCAGGGCCTTCTCGCTCGACTCCTCAATGCCCTTGATGTTCTGCCACCAGTAGTAAATCGTGACCGCCGCGGCGAGGAGAACAGCAATCCAGTTCTCCGGGATGTGCATGACCCCGTTATGCGTCCAATGCAGCGAGAAGAACGCACGATGCATGGCAGCGGGGACCAGGCCGACCGAGTCTGCATAGACCAGCAACTCGTTGAGCAGTCCAGCGAGATACTGACCGGCGGACACGCCCGAGATCGGTCCGGTCAGGACGTAGTCGAACATTAGGGCGGAGACGGCGGCTTTCGCCAGTCGTCCGCCGATCGCCTCTTTGACGATGCGATACACGCCTCCGCGCACGAACATGGAGCAGCTCTCCACGTACACGGCGCGGACCGCGAAAGAGAAGAGCATGACGGCGACGATGAACCAGGGCGCTGTCTTGCCGATCGCCTGCTCAGCAATGCCCGCCGCGTAGAAAGCGGAGGAGCCGAGGTCATTTAGAATGATGGCAGCAGCTCGCCAATAGGAGATAAACGTAAGCATGACCGACGTGGCGACTACGATTCGGACACGGTCGGACATTGGCGAGTTCGGAAGTGACGGGGAGCCCATTCGTTCTGTCTGGCGCTCTGCTGTGACTACGCAGTAGCGCACAAGCGACATATCTTAAATGCAAACCACCCGGGAAAAGAATGAGAATGCAAAGCCGCTGACGGAAATCTCTCCGTCCCGTCCGATGCAGCGATGGTGGCCGTGGATTTTCGCCGTGTTTTCCGGGATTTTGCAGGTACTGATCTTTCCTCTTCCGAACTGGACTTTCCTCTGTTGGGTGGCCATTGCCCCGCTGTTGGTCGCCCTTTTGCGAGCGGGCGCTGCTGCGAATGGCTATGCAGTCGTCGCCATACGATCAGGTTTTTTGATCGGCTGGATAAGCGGCATCTTCTTTTATGCCGGATCGTGTTACTGGGTCTATCACGTCATGGTGCTTTACGGCGGACTCGCCGGTCCGGTCGGCGCCGGCGTGTTGCTGCTATTCTGCCTATACGTCGGACTGGTTCATGGTCTGTTCGGAGCTCTGGTAGCTTTCCTTGCCTCGCGAAAGAACTGGGGAAGTCGAGCGTTGGTAGCCGCTCCTTTTCTCTGGGTGGCAACCGAGCTGTTCCGGGCGCGAGTGATTGGCTTCCCTTGGGACGTGTTGGGAACGGTGTTGGTCGACAACTTGCCTTTGTCCCGCATCGCCACCATGACCGGTGTGTATGGACTCTCGTTCGAGATCCTGCTCGTGAATACGGCGCTGGTGGCAATCCTGATTGGCAGGCGCGAACGCCGCATCCTGATGCTCGCGGCATGGATACTTCTTGTCGGCATGATGGAAACGGGCAGCCTTCTCGACGGTCCACGCGTAACAGCCAGTGGAACCGCACGATTGGTGCAGCAGAACATCCCGCTTGGAATCGATTGGAACGCCCCACTGTATGAGCAAACGCTGAGAGATCTCGCCGATATCAGTGTGCCGAAACCCGGTGAGGGTATGCCGGGAGATCCCCTTCCCGACCTGGTGATCTGGCCGGAGTCTCCGGCCCCGTTTTTCAGCAATGACTCTCGTTATCGCGCAACGCTGAGCAACATCGCGCAAAAAGCTAATGCCTATGTACTTGCGGGAAGCCTGGGAACGGTCCACGGCAGTGAGAACACGCAGCAGGTGTTCAACTCGGCGGAACTCGTCGCCCCGTCCGGGGAATGGATCGCCCGCTACGACAAAATCCACCTCGTGCCCTTCGGCGAATATGTTCCCTTCAAGGATCTATTCAGCTTCGCCAACAAACTGACGAAAGAAGTCGGTGACTTCGTGCCCGGTACCGAGCGCCTGGTGCTTCCGGTCCACACGTTCAAATTGGGGACGTTCATCTGCTACGAGTCGATTTTTCCGGACGAAGTCCGTATGTTCGCCAAGCAGGGAGCGGGGCTACTGGTGAATATCTCCAACGATGGCTGGTTCGGTGATACCGGAGCCCCAATTCAGCATCTGCGCATGGCCCGCATGCGCGCCATCGAAAACAATCGCTGGGTCGTGCGCTCGACCAATACGGGGGTGAGCGTCTCGATCGATCCGCTAGGCCGCGTGGTGCAGCAGGCGCGACGCAACGTCAGAGTCGCCATCGACGTGCCCTACGGCATCGTCAGTAGCACGACCTTCTACACGCGCCACGGCGATTGGTTCGCCTGGGCGTGTGCGATAATTTCCTTAGCGGCGCTTTTCCTGCGTCCGCCATTTCGAACCGGTACAGCACCCTAATGTTGGACGAATTACAGCAACAATACAGCGCCCTTCGCGACAAGGTTCGTGACCTGCGGGAGTATCTTTGACCCGTCCCAGGCTCGCAAACAGCTAGACGAAATCGAAAAACAAATTGCGGATCCGAGTCTCTGGTCGAATCCCGAGCGCTCGCAAACATTGATGCGCGAACGAAAGCGCCTGGACACGATTCTCTCTACCGAAGAGGAACTCGGCCGTCGAGTATCGGAAATCGAGACCTACTTCGAACTCGCAGGTGAGGGCGAATCGGTCGAGCAAGAGATCCAGAAAGAACTCAGCAGCCTGACGCAGCAGGTCGACAAACTCGAGACCGAGACCCTGCTTTCCGGCGAAAACGATATGCTGAACGCAATCGTTACCATCCATCCCGGCGCTGGAGGAACAGAATCACAGGATTGGGCCGAGATGCTGTTGCGCATGTTCCTGCGCTGGGCCGAGCGGGAAGGCTTTTCAACGGTCGTGAATGATTATCAGCCGGGCGAGGAGGCGGGCTTGAAATCAGTCACGTTCACCGTGACCGGCGAGTACGCTTTCGGGCTGCTGACCAGTGAGATTGGCGTGCACCGTCTCGTTCGTATATCGCCCTTCGATCAGGCCAAGCGACGGCATACGTCTTTCGCCAGCGTGTTCGTGTCGCCCGAAATCGACGAGTCGATCGAGGTCGATATCAAGCAGGAAGACCTTCGCATCGACACCTATCGTTCCGGGGGCAAAGGCGGTCAGCACGTGAACACTACCGATTCCGCCGTACGCATCACGCACATCCCGACCGGGATCGTGGTGGCCTGCCAGAACGAGCGCTCGCAGCACAAGAACAAGGAGCGGGCGATGAAGATGCTTCGCTCCAAGCTCTACGAGTTTGAGTTGGAGAAAAAGCGCGCCGTCACGAAGAAAATCGAGGACTCCAAACTCGATATCGACTTCGGCTCGCAGATCCGGTCCTACGTGCTTGCTCCGTATCGACTGGTGAAAGACCATCGCACGAAGGTCGAGGTCACCGATCCTGACCGCGTACTCGATGGCGATCTGCACGCGCTCATCCGCGGATACCTGCTGATGCGGCGTGACGAAGGGCAGAGCGGGAAGGCGGTACCGGCATAACGATGGCCACCAGTACACAAGTCCTCGCCAGAGAAACCATCGTTCGCCGAGGGCTGCGCCTGGAATACCTGACGCTTGGCTGGAATTCTCTCGAAGCGCTGATTGCGATTTTTGCCGGGGTAATTGCCGGTAGCATCGCGCTGGTCGGTTTTGGTTTTGATTCCATCATCGAATGTCTCTCGGGCGGTGTGCTGGTCTGGCGCCTGCGAAGCGACGGGGAAGCACATCGACGCGAACGAATCGAACAAATCGCGTTGCGATTGGTAGGAATCAGCTTTTTGTTGCTGGCAGCATACGTGGCGTGG
>DASTGW010000583.1:0-6903 GCA_035718705.1 Terriglobales bacterium
CCCGTGATCAGAAGTCCCGCGTGCAACCATTCGTCGATGCAGCCCGCAACGTTGCCACCGTCCTCTCGTTACCACAGATTGATCCCGCCACAAGGATGGCTCTCTCCGGACTGCTGGCCGACCTGGAAAACACCGGCCGCGAGCTGATCCTGAAGCCCACCGTGCGCAAACGGCGAACTAACGCCAGCGTTCGCGCCCTCGGCGCCGGCTAGCCTTTCACCAGCCCCTTTCTCAATTCTTCCAGCGAGTACCGCGTCCCTCTCCAGATGACTCCATTGTTGCGCAACGTGTGGGTCATGGAGACGAACATGGTGTAGATCAACATCCCTGTGCTGATGGGATGGAAAAAGAAGTAGAACGGATAAATTGGCGAGTACCACGACATCCCCAGGTACAAACAAAAGATCGCGAAGAGCGCCACGGCGAAACCGAGTTTTGCCCATCCAACCGCAAACCAGATCAACACAAACGGGGTGATATTGAAGAACAACAGCAGGAAGCACGCTCCCAGGGCGCGCGGGACGGAGAAATGCATCAACGCAAAAAAGTTTTTGGTGAGATTACGAATGATGTCCACGGCACCGCCGCCCCAGGGCAGCAGCAACAGATCGCGGCCAAACACGTTGCGCTGTGCATATCCCGCATCTTTCACCAGTTTGCCCAGGCGCATGTCTTCGATGATTTCGAGCTTCAACTTCTCGGAAGCTCCAATCGCGTTATACACCGATCGCTTCACCAGGTTGAAAGCACCGACTCCCATGTGATCGCGGCTTTTCGGGTCCGCCGTCTTCCACGGCCGATGGCCGAAAAGAAACAGCATGTTGAAGCCCGCCAGCATGATCTTCTTGCTCACGCTCCAGTCGATGTGGGTCGGGAAGATCACCAGATGATCGGCTTTCGAATCGGCTATATACGCCATAGCGCGGCGAAGCACGTCGCCACGAAAAACGATGTCGGCATCGGTGAACAGCAGCCAATCGCCCGTCGCCTGCTGTGCTGCGGTCTGCATCGCGTGCGGTTTGCCCAGCCAGCCATGCGGCAGGTTCGTGATAGTAATGATCTTCAGCCGATGATCCGCATCATGCTCCCGCGCAACGTGCTGCATGATCTCCGGCGTGCGATCCGTAGAGCGATCGTTAACAGCGATCACTTCATAATTCGGCCATTCCAGATTTGTAAGGGAGTGCAATGCCGACTCGATATTCTCTTCTTCATCACGAGCCGGCACAATAATGCTGATGCGCGGCGGATCTGCAGGAATATCGCGGTCCCAGTCAGGCTTGGAGATATCCGGCACCTTGCGCATACCGAAAGCCGATTCAGCGACTCGGCCCAACCACAGCAGTCCCAGCACCACGCCGACAATCCAATAGAACATCAGGCGTGAGCTCCGGGTTTGATTTTCTCGGGCGAGAACGAAGGAGCGTAGCGCATGCCGTAAAGAAGGATGATGGCGGCAACAACGATCGCCCCGACGGCTGCGAGGAATGCCAACTGCAGGTTGGTACGATCGCTGATGCGACCGATGATGGTCGGCGACGCAGCATCGCCCAGCAGGTGGATAGAGAACAGATTAATCGCGACCGCTGTAGCGCGAATGCTGGCGCCCACGGAGTTCACAACCGCTGCATTGAGTGGCGCGGTGTTCAGGAAGAGAAAGAACTCCGCCAGGAACATCGCCGGATACATATATTTCCCTCCGATGAAGATTGCTCCCAGCATTGGCAGCACACCAATGAGCAATGTGGCGGCCGAAACGAAATAGTATGCACCCTTCGTTCGCGTGAGCAGTTTGTCGCCCATCCAACCGCCGATCATTGTTCCGGTGATCGCCGTAATCGCCGTAATAATTCCGAAAACGACATTTGCTTGATCCAGCGGTATGTGTCGCACGCGATTCAGGAAGGTCGGCATCCATGCCTCGAGTCCCCCGAGTGCGAACGTGACCATCGCCATTCCGAGAGTCGCGGTCCAGAACGCCCCGTTCTTCCATAGGCCCGCGAGTGTGGTGCGTTCCAGCGTGGGCTGCAGATGGTCTTTCGCGCCGCGTTCGGGCTCAGGAAGCAGCGCAAGAATCATGGCAAGAACAAATCCCGGCACGGCCGCCACGTAGAAAGGAAAGCGCCATCCATGATGGTGGCCAAGGTATCCACCCATCGCGTAGCCGGCTGCGGTTCCGAGCCCGATATTCAGATAGAACCAGCCGAAGACACGTCCGCGCTGCCCCTCAGAAAAAAGATCGGCAATCGTTGAAGGCGCGATGGTGACGAATGTAGCTTCTCCCAGCCCGACGATGGTGTGTCGTATCAGCAGAGTCGTGAAGCTGTTGGTGACGGCCGTCATCAGCGTTGCGACACACCACACCAGCGCTCCAGCGACCATGATCCACTTGCGCGGATAGCGATCGGCCAAAAAGCCCATTAGTGGCGCCGTTACCATGTAACAGACGAAAAATGCGGTGGTCAGGAAGCCGTATGACGCGTCACTGCGCGGGAACTCGTGCTGAACCAGTGGCAGCACCGCAAACAGGACGGACCGGTCCACGTAATTGAAAAAGTTCAGCCCGGACAACACGAGCAGGGTCGTCAGTGGATATTGTTGGCGTGCCATCCGATGGGGCGACTATATCAGTGCTGAGCGATACAGAGAAAGACCTAGCTGTCCTGAATCGTGGGCCATGACGAATTCCAACTCCATTCGACCGAGCCGCAATTTAGGACAAACTGCCAACTTCCTTTGAATGGGTAACTATCAAAGCCAATGATGTCGAGCATTAACGAGTCCCCTTCCTCACGATCTTGCTCCACAGTGACAATTTCGGCGTTCTCAAACTTCGCCACCAGCCTCTTTTCGCAATCAAACGAAAGAAACTCTGCCGAGACAGTGTTTTTCGAGAACTCAAAGCGAGTTACAAAGTGAACAACAACTGGTTCTCCAAACAAGAACCGCTCGATTTCAGAAGCCATGGCTAGTCGAACAGCGAATCCACAAACGACTGTGGATCAAACTGGATCAAATCATTCTTCTGTTCGCCGATTCCAACGTAACGCACCGGCACACCGAGTTCGTTCGCAATTGCGACCACAATACCGCCCTTCGCCGTTCCGTCGAGCTTGGTAAGCACGATGCCGGTGACACCGGCTGATTCCGTGAAGAGCTTCGCCTGCTGCAGTCCGTTCTGTCCCGTGGTCGCATCCACCACCAGCAGTGTCTCGTGCGGAGCGCCCGTGATAAACCGTTGCGCGGTACGGCGCATCTTCTCAAGCTCTGTCATCAGGCTGGTCTTGGTGTGCAGACGGCCCGCGGTATCCACAATGATGTAATCGATGTGACGCGCCTTCGCAGCCTGTAACGCGTCGAACAACACCGCCGCCGGATCGCCACCAGGCTTGGTCTTGATCACTTCCGTTCCTGTACGCTCGCCCCAGACTTCCAGCTGTTCGATCGCGGCAGCGCGAAACGTATCCGCCGCGCAGAGCAGGACGGTCTTCCCTTGCGAGCGCAACGCATTCGCCAGCTTTCCGATCGAGGTGGTCTTCCCTGTCCCGTTCACGCCAACAACTAGAATTACCTCTGGATCACCTTCTTCTGGAGTGATCGGTGGAATATTGGCGCGCGTTAGGACGTTCAATACCTCTTCTTTCAGCGCCTGCTTTACTTCTCCTACGCCGTTCAGCAGCTTTCGATCCGCCTTATCGCGAAGACGCTCCAGTAACTGTTCCGTCGTTTTTGTACCGAGGTCCGCCCCGATGAGCGTCGCCTCCAAATCGTCGAGAGTGTCGCGGTCGATCGGCTTGCCGGTTGTTACGACCTCGTCGATGCGCTCGCTGAGGTTCTCGCGAGTGCGGGTCACGGCCTGCTTCATCCGCTCAAACAGGCCTTGCTTCTTTTTCGGTTGCTCTTCTTCGGTACCGCCGAACAGTGTCTGAATCATGCGATTTAAGATTTAAGAATTACGATTGAAGATTGCAAAGCGGGCCCAGTCCTCGCGAACTAAGCCGTCCAACCTCTCATCTTAAATGCTATTCAGTCTTATCGGGATAAATACGGCGGGCACTAATACCAGGCTTCAAATCATCAATCTCAAATCGTAAGTCGCAAATGGACTCAGTCGCCCGCCACCGCCGCCACTTTGGCGGTTTCGGCTTCCGCTTCGTTCACGGCGCCAGCGCGCTGTACTCGCAGTTCCCCACGCTCGAAGATCTTGGTCAGTGCGGCCACTACCTTGGGATCCAGGCGGTTACGCGCAAGCGTATTGATAATCTTCACCGCATACTCGGGCTCGTGCGCTGCCTGGTACGGACGGTTTGTCGTCATGGCGTCGAAGGTATCGGCTACGGCGATGATACGAGCGCTGGTGGGGATTTCGTCGCCTTTCAAGCCGTAAGGATAGCCCTTGCCATCAAGTGACTCGTGGTGCAGCTCGATGCCCGGGATCATCTCTTTCAGCTGTTCAACCGAGCGCAGGATGTTCGCTCCGCGCACCGTGTGCGACTTCATGATCTCGTACTCTTCCGGCGTCAGCGCACCCGGCTTTTTGAGGATGCGGTCTTCGATGCCGATCTTGCCTACGTCGTGCAGCTGAGCGGCAATCCGGATTTTCTCTACTTCATCGCTCGTCATGCCGAGCTCTTTGGAGATCATGACCGAATACTTCGTCACGCGATCGGAGTGACCGCGAGTGTACGGGTCCTTTTCGTCAACCGCGCCGGCGAGCATCTGGATCGAATCCAGGAAGAGCTGTCGGTTCTGTTCGGCTGCACGCTTCAGGTCTTCGACGAACCGTTCAAGGTCGTCGCTCATCAGGTTGAAGGTGCTGGCCAGTTCACCAAGCTCGGTGCGGCTCTTGAGTTTTACACGTTGCGAGAAATCGCCTTTGGCGATCGCGCGGCTCGTGTCAGTTAGAGTCTGAAGCGGATCGGTAATGCGGCGTGCAGCTACGATACCGACGAACGCGCTGGTGAACACCATTAACAGGCCGAGAAGGTTCGCGGTGTGCTGCATTTCAAACACGCCGCGATAAGCTTCCGATTGCGGTTTCTGCGCGATGACAGCCCAGTTCAAGGAAGGCACAGGCGAGTAGCTGCCCAGCATCTCTTCACTGTGGCCGTTCTCCTGCAGAGTGAATTCCGAGGTTGCAACAAAACGAGCTCTACCGCCCGACTCCTCGAAGCTCTTCACGATCTCCAGCTTCGACATGTCCTGGCCGGTAGCAAAATGCTTCGCTTCTGGTCCTACGACAAGCCGGCCCTCGCGATCGACAACGTACGTGATCAGCCCACCACGGCTGAGCTGGTCAAGGTTGCGCGTAAGGAAGCTAAGGTCGACAGCGGTGCCCACCATACCGAGAAAGCGTCCGGCAAACTGAATGGGAACCGCGACGACAACCACGGTTTTGCGATCATGCCCGGAACCAACCGAGAGCGGCTGCCCGGTGTAAGAGCGTCCTTCACGCGCGGCAGAGAAGCCACGATAGAACTCGCGTTGCAAGAATTCGTCGCTGTTGATACGTCCTACCGACTGGCCTTTAGCTTCCGAGTTCAGAACCGTCGCATAGGAAAGATCAGAAGAACTGGAAACGAATCTTTCAAGAAGTGCGCGCAACTCCGGAGTATTGACCTTGTTCGCTTCAATGTCGCCGCCGCTGGTGACTTGGATCGCCGAAGAAAGGTTCCCCAGCATGGAATCCAGGTTCGCCATGCGTTGAGCAATTTCGTCCGAGAGCGCGCGGGTAATCGTATTCTGCAGCAGCATCTCGTTCGTCTTGAGCAGATCGCGGTTCAGCGCGACTACCTGGCGAGCGTAGAAGTACATCGGCACCACGGACACCAGCATCAACACGCCGATGATCAGGTACAGAATCGGTACTCGCTGCGGCAGAGAGATTTTCGGCAAGCAGTCTTCCCCACGAATGGGACTACCAAACGCACGTCCTGCGCTCGTGAGCGGATTTTATCCCGAATAGACGCAGGTTCCGAGCCCAGTAATCGAGTTGGTCAATTACTGAAGTACCGGTACTGAAGCGTTGCTACCATTGGGTTTAGTTGCCGCCCATACCCGCTTTGCGCGCGCTTTCCTGCATGTCATCGAGCTTTTGGCGCGCATCTGCGAGCGCCTTCTGCTTGGCCGCGTGGTCCTCTTCGTACTTCTTTTCGTCCTCGAACCACTTCTTGGAATCGCGCAGCTGATTGCCCGCGTCGGCGTAGTAGGTGGCCACGCGCACCTGGTGCTCCCGCTCCATCAGATTCACTTCGCGCTCCAGGTCGCCGACAGCCTTCTTCTGCTCTTCTACCTTCTGCTTCCACTCGGCGGCTTTGGCGGCTTTCGCCTTGTCGGCATCGTCGGACTTGTCTTCAGCCTTCGCGTCCTTGTCGGCATCTGCAGGCACCGACTCTTTCTCAGCGGCTTTCATCACTGGCGCCTGCGAAGAGAAATCGTCGTTCGTGTAAACCTTGTTCGTGGCGGGCTTCTTCTCCGTCTTTGCCTTGCGCGCGGCCTCACCCAGCGATTGCGCGGAGGCAGTACACAACAGCACCGCCACACCCATTACGAATACACCCAAAAAGCGTTTCATTTCCGCCTCCCTCTGCCTTACGTCCTGTCTCTTCAAAGTGCGGTAGTTCGATCTTGCTCTCCGCTTCGTGCGGAGATACTGGTTCCACATGCGATCAAGCACATCGCCAATTTTGTTTCGGATGCCTGGCTCGGAGCGGGTAACAACGTCAGCTGGAACGTCCGTTGTTCCCCCGAGGGTGTCGCGTACGACGCAGGCACTCCGCGATATTCCGCCTGATTCGCGATCACATCTCGGATCGCCTGGCTGATTCCTGTCAACGCCCCATTGGTCGAGGGCAACTCAACTGTCCTCAGTCCGCGGAACAATTCCTTCGTATGCATATTCAG
>DASTGW010000584.1:0-6026 GCA_035718705.1 Terriglobales bacterium
CCGGCTATCCCGCATTCGAGAGCGCCTTGCAGGCCATTCGCAGCCAGGTAGATGACTACCTGATTAAGCCCGCTGGCGTCGAAAAATTGGTAGCTGCGATTGAAGAACGGCTGCGCGATCGGCAGCCCCATCGCCTGGTTAAACTAAAACGGCTGCCCGAAATTCTGCGCGAGCACGCGCAAGACATTGCCGACCACATCCTTCGTGACGAACGCCGTCTACTGCAGGCCCCGCGCGTGCACCTGAGCGAGGAAGAGTGCCGCGACAACGCCTTGCAGTTTGTCCTGAGTCTTGCGGAGCAGATGGAGCGATCGAACGGGCAGCTCCTGCCGGAATTGGAGAAGCTCTGCTCGCAGCATGGGAGAGCGCGCTACCAGCAAGGATATTCGGCGCCCATGCTGGTGGAAGAGAATCGCTTGCTGTGCAAGCAGATTCTCAATTGTGTGGAGGAAAACCTGTTGATCGCGGACGTAAGCAGTCTCGTCCCGGATCTCAAGCATTTGAGCGATGCGCTGGCCTCCATGTTGCGCGAGGCCATCACGTCGCACTCCACGTTCACGCAAAGCGCAGCTTAGCTATTCGTTCCGTAACGCGCGCATGGGTTCAGTGCTGGCTGCACGGCTCGCCGGGATATAGGTTGCGAGCAACGCCGTGAGCACCATCGCGATTACGCCGGCGGTGAGCGCAAGTCCTCCTCCCGACACGCCGAACAATGCGCTGCTCATAATGCGCTGCGTAATAAAGCTGGCGACCACACCCACCAGCCCTCCGGCGAGCACGATTCGTCCCCCTTCACCGAAGTAGAGTCGCAAAATGTCCTTCGCTTGCGCACCAAGCGCCAGGCGAACGCCGGTTTCTTGCGTGCGCTGAGCGACGGTGAATGACAACAGTCCGTAGAGGCCGATCGCGGAGAGCAGCAACGAGACCATCGCAAACGACGCGAACAGCTTTAACTGAATGTCCCTCGGTGCCAGTTCGTCATCTACCCACTTCTGCATCGGCTGCACATTGGAAACGGGCTGCTGCGGATCGATTTGCCAGATCGCTTTCTGGATCGTCTCGGCCATGCTGGCGGGATCACCTTGTACGCGTACCGCAAGATCACGCGGAATGTAGAAGTCGCCGAAATCAGCCATCATCTGCGGATGATTGAAGTACATCTCCGGCCGCGGATCGTGACTGAAGCCTCCCTGGCGAACGTCATCGACCACACCCACAATGGTGAACCAGATCGGCTGCGCCTTGGGATCATCATCGTTGAATGCGAATCGATGTCCCAGCGGATCGGTAACGTTCAGGAACTTTCGGGCCCAGGCTAAGTTAACAACGGCAACTTTGGCTGCGTGCTCGTCGTCGCCGGCGGTGAGAAAGCGGCCGGCACGCAGATGCATGCCCATCGTCTTCAGGAATTCGGGTGTCGTGAGGCGAACGTTAGCATCGTTCATCTCGCCCTGCTTGAGTGGAGGTGCTCCTTCGATGCGGAAAGACGAAGTCCCTCCGTAATTCGTGAACGGCAGATAAGTGCTGAATCCTGCCGAGACGACACCCGGAAGCTGCTCAACGCGTCGCACCACCTCGGAGTAAAAACGATCGCGTGCCAACTCCGACTTGTACGGCGAATTCGGTGTGGTCGAAAGTGGCGTACGCATCGTGATCACATGGCTCGCATCGAAGCCGAGATCTGCGTGCGAGAGCTTCCATACGGTCTGCACCATCAGGCAGCTTGCTACCAGCAATGGCAACGCAAGTGCGATCTGCGCGCTCACCAGGATACGCCGCAATGGATGTCGTGTTCCCTGAACACCACGCCCTCCTTGCTGCAGTGCGGCCTGAAGGTTGATTCGAACCGGCGCAAAACCGAGCAGTCCGAAAAGAACCGCCGAGCTGATACAAACAACGCTTGCGAAGATGGCTACGCGCCAGTCGACGACGGGTTTCGTCCATGCGGCCATGGCTACGGGCACCAAATTCGAGAGAAACGGAAGCACTGCCACGGTGAGCAGAATGCCCAACATCGCTCCCGCGACAGCCAGCAGAATGCTTTCGGCGATGGACTGCCGAATCAGCCGCGAGCGCGTTGCGCCGAGCGCAGCCCGTACCGCAATCTCGCGATTTCGCGCAGCCGCGCGTGCCATCATCAATCCGGCAACATTGCCGCAGGCGATCAAAAGCAGGCAGCCCACACCGGCCAGCAACAAAGTAAGCATCAACTTCAAATCACCGACGAACTCGTCGCGCAAGGGACTCGCGAACGCTCCGACATTCAAGTTCGTGTCGGGGTATTCCCGCTGCAACTGCTGCGCGATGCTCTTCAAATCGGCATTGGCAGCTTCCAAAGAGACGCCATTCTTGATGAGTCCGTACACGTGCAGGTAGTGGCTGCCGTACGTCTGGAGGTCCGCAGTCGAGAGTGCCATCGGCACCCAGAGCTGTGAATGCTCGGGGAAGGTAAACCCTCGCGGCATGACACCAATGATCCGATAGGGCTCGTAGTTCATGCTGATCGTCCGGCCGATTACGTTCGGGTCAGACCCGAAGCGCTGCTGCCAGATCGCCGCACTGATGATCACGACCTTCTCCGCTCCCGGTTTGTCTTCTTCGGGCAGAAAGTTGCGGCCTAGCGAAGGCGCCACACCGAGCATCGGAAATAGGTTGCCGGTGATACGCGTTCCATCGAGTTTCTCGGGAGTGCCATCGCCGCTCAGGTTATAGCTGGCATTACGAGTGGCCGCCATGTCTTCGAAGGTGTGGCTGCGTTCCTTCCACGAGTGAAAATTGCCGGGCGCAGGTGTGTTCTTAGCAAAGCCGATCTTTGATGCGTCTTCGTACACCTGGGTCAGCCGGTCTTGATTGGCGAACTGCAAAGGACGCAGGAGCACTGCGTCAGCCAGACTGAAGATGGCCGTAGTCGCGCCGATTCCGAGCGCCAGTGTTAGCACAGCCACCACAGCGAACCCCGGAGACTTGCGGAGTTGGCGAAGCGAGTAGCGGAAATCCTGAAGGAACGAATCAATCATGAAGACACCTGTCCGGCATTGGTTGGGGCAAGTTGGCTGCCATCGCAAACGCCCCTAACAGCTTTGTTTCTCAGGATTGGACGCCGCGGTTTCCGTTTCGTTAACCGCGAGTTGTTCACAATCGAGAGCAGGTGTTCGAACTCGGACAGTGCGCTCAATACGCTACACTCGTGTCATGGTGCTGAAGATTGTGCAGGTGGGAGAACAGGTTCTCCGACAGGTGGGCCGCGAACTTAGCGTTGAAGAAATTCGATCCGACAAAATACAGAACTTAATTTCCATGATGCATGACACACTGCGCGATGCACCCGGTGTCGGTTTGGCCGCTCCCCAAATCGGTGAGTCCTTGCAGCTGGCTATAGTCGAAGACCTGCCCGAGTACAGCCGCAATCTCACGCCGGAACAGATGGAAGAACGTGAGCGCAAGCCTGTTCCATTTCATGTGATCGTCAATCCGAAACTGACCGGCATTGGCGAACCCGCCGTGGAATTCTTCGAAGGCTGCCTAAGCCTCAACGGATTCACGGCCATGGTGCCGCGATATCGTCGCGTGCGCGTCGAGTGCTTCGACGAATTGGGCCATCCGAAGGTTATCGAAGCTTCAGGCTGGTACGCCCGCATCCTGCAGCACGAGATCGACCATCTCAACGGCCGCATCTACATCGACCGCATGTACTCCCGGACATTCATGTCGATCGACAACGCGACGCGACATTGGAAGGACGTGCCGACGGAAGAAGTGAAGCACCGGCTTCAAATCACAACGCGCGACGTAAAATAGCGAAGCCATGTTGAGACAAGCTATCGCCGTGCTCCTATTGGTATCGTGTGCCTTCCCTGCATCAGGACAGCAACGGCGACTGGACCTTAAGCGTTTGTTAAGTCGTCCAGAGGCGCTCAACTCGTTGGTGATTGCGTACACCTCATACGAAAACAGTTGTTCTCTCTATGTTTTTGGGAATGGAAAAGCAATAATTCAGCCCACTGTCGCGACCGTCGAACTTGTGCAGACGTGCAAGGCGGATCTCACCGAAGACAGGTTGCGCGCGCTAGTTCAACTCTTCATTGATAAGCACTTCTTCGATCTGCCCGAAAGAGATTTCATGATGCTCGATGCCTCGGAAGATGATTGGGCGCAAGTTCAGCTTCAAACAATTCGGCTTACTGACGACGAAGGGACCGCTAGCAGAACATTCGGAACCGGTACCTACAACGGAGTGAAGGAAACAATGCCATCGAACTTTGCCGACATCAGGACTGCGTTGATTCAGCTCCGAGACTCGGCGTTCCCGAAAGGGCCCACTAATTCTTGCCCGTTCGAGTCCCGAATCAAAAAATAAATGCCGGCCCGAAGACCGGCATCCTCAATCCACAACTTCAGTTACTCCGACGTAAAGTAATCCACCGCCACCGGACTCTCAAACAGCGAGTAGTCGCGCGTCACGACCGTGATCCCCGTGTCCGTCACGAAATACCGTTGCCGATCTGCCTCGTGGTCGTACCCAATGACCGTGCCTTCCGGAATGTGAACATCGCGATCGATGATCGCCTTGCGAATCCGGCAATGGCGGCCGATATTCACATGGCTGAACACGATGCTCGAATCAACTTCCGCATAAGAGTTCACGCGCACGTCCGGCGAAAACACCGAGTTTCGCACCGCGCCGCCGGAGACGATGCATCCCGACGAGATGATCGAATCCACCGCTGATCCGGTACGTCCGGGCTCAGAGAACACGAACTTCGCCGGCGGATACTGCCGCTGGTGCGTGCGCATCGGCCAGTCGCGATCGTAGAGGTTGAACACCGGCGACACCGATACGAGGTCCATGTTGGCCTCGTAGTAGGCGTCGAGTGTCCCTACGTCACGCCAGTAGAGCGCTTCCTTCTTGTTCTCGTCGATGAAGTTGAACGAGTAAATTTTGTAATCGTCCACCATCTTCGGCAGGATGTTATGCCCGAAGTCGTGGCGCGAGTCCTGATCCTCCGCATCCTTCAACAGCACGGGGATCAGAACATCGGTGTTGAAGATATAGACGCCCATCGAGCCCGAAACCATGTTCGGGTTGTAGGGCGACCGCAGCTTTGTCTCTTTTGGTTTCTCCTGGAAACCGGTAATGCGTCCATCGCCCGCGATCTCCACCACACCGAAGTGCTTGGTCTCCGATGGATCAATCAAGATGGTCGCCAGCGTGACGTCAGCACCAGAATCCTTGTGCTGCTGCATCATGCGGCCGTAGTTCATCTTGTAGATGTGGTCGCCGGAGAGAATCATCACGTGCTTCGGTTGCTCCGCGCCAATGGAGTAGATGTTCTGATATACGGCGTCCGCGGTGCCCAGATACCAGTTGTCGCTCACACGCTTCATCGGCGGCAGGATCTCGACGAACTCGCCCAGATCGTTGGCGACGATGTTCCAGCCTTCGCGGATATGCCGGTTCAGCGACAGTGCCTTGTATTGCGTGAGGATGTAAACATGTCGCAGGTCAGAGTTGATGCAGTTCGACAGCGTGATATCGATGATGCGGTAGATTCCGCCGAACGTAACCGCCGGCTTGGCGCGATCACGCGTCAGCGGATACAGTCTCTCTCCGGCACCACCAGCTAACAGAACTACCAGCGTGTCTTTCATCCGGGTTCCTGCGATTAAGCTCCGCGTCAGATACGGACTCGAACCGAGCCGTCAGAAGAAACGAAAAATGGTAACACAGCTGCGCAATGTCTACCGCACAAGACAGGTTGCGCGTAACGCAACCAAACTTTGAAGCGGAATAAGATTCAAAGGTTAGCCTTATTGCAAGAAGTGCTGTGCAAAACGAAACCCCGACGATTTCGCCGGGGTCAGGAAAGAACAATATCGATTAGGCTGCATCGTCGAGCGAAATGCGAAGCGACTTCAGGAACTTCATGTCCTGGGCGTTGACCTTGAACTCGGGTTCGCCGCGGCGGTTGCCGCCGACGGGGGCAGCGGCCGGTTCGATCTCCTCGTCCACCCGGTTGAAGCCGATG
>DASTGW010000585.1:0-4480 GCA_035718705.1 Terriglobales bacterium
TGACCGCATCGCCTGTTTGGATGGAAGGCGTGGCGCAGTTCACCATCGAAAGGCAGCGAGTTTACCTTGTGAAACCTTTGCTTCCCTGGATTTCAATCTAGATACTCGCAAAATGACGCGACGCCGTTCTGGATTACTTAACCGTGTGCTTGTGATTGTGACATTCCAGGTTGCAGCCACTTCCTGTATAAGACACGACTCCATTCAGCGGTGCGACCACATTCATATCGAAGCTCACAAGGCGAGTGCCGATCACACCGCTGGTGCCAGCCGGAACGCCGTGAGCGCTGTGGCATACCGAGCAGGAGAAGCCGCGCTTCATGTGCCGACTATGTTCGGTGAACGTAACATCTGAGTTGATGTTCGTCAGGTCGTGACATTTCGCGCACAGTGCGTACGGTGAGCTAGACGGGTCCAGTATAGGACTGGGCGTGAGATTTACGACTGCGGATCCCGGACCGGCAGCGGGATCAACCTTGCTGATCAAATATGGACGCTCAAGTACGTGATCGTTCTTGGAGCCGTGAGGACCGTTTGGTCCTGTGCCTCCGAATTCCCGATTGTTATCGCTGTTATGGCAATCCGTACATAAAACACGGGTACCCATCGGACGCGATTGAATTTTTCCTGACAGATCCCACATGTATTTCAGAAGGCTTGGTTGGTTGATCCCAGAAGCATCCCGCATTACCGGGTGTTCCGAGAGCGCGAGGCTGGAGAACTGCGAGAGCACGTTTAGGGTATCGCCCGGATAAAGCGCACGAGCGGGCATATAACCGTAGAGAGCCAAACTCTGCTTTCCCGCGCTGGTGCCGTGACACCGCAAGCAGTTCTCATACTGGTTGACCGCCACCTTCAACTGCGTACCATCCAGCGCGACGCCGGCAACACCATTTTGCGAGGCGCGAAGAGCAGGCGGAGGAGTAAATGAATTCGTCGGGTTGGATGCATGCGAGTTGTGACAATCCGCGCACGTAGCATGCCGGTTCTTGTCGAGCACGACGGGCTCATTTAGCAAGTGCTGATTGTTTGGGTCCGAGAACGGGTGCGCTGTCTTCTGAAAATCCGTCAGCACATTCAACAATGGCTGCACCATGTTCGTGCTGCCGTCATGACAGATAAAACACGTCTGTGCGGTGTCATCCACATTCGGAGGACGATTCGCATTCTTCCTGAGCATCCCTGGGCCGGTTGCATTGTGCGAGACATGGCAACTTGAGCATCCGTACTCCGCCATGGTGGAGTACCTGCCAAGCGCTGCCTTAGAGGCCACCTGCGCGGTAGACGTCGCGTGCACGGTAGTGGTCCACTGCGAAAGTGAATTGGCACGACCGTTAATGGTGCGCGCGGAAGTCTCGTGGCACGCCAGGCAGATTGCACTGTTCGTGTTGTCTCGGATCAGAAAATTGCCGGCTCTCTTATCCACGAACTGATTGTGAGGATTGTGGCAAGTGCTGCATTCGAGGTTGCCGTTGATCAGCTTCACCGCAGGATCTTTTGTACTTCCGTTGGAGGCGAGCGTTGAAACCAGGTTCGCTGCGTCTTTAATCGGTAATTGCAGGCTGAAAGGATGCGACCCTTCCAGATGCGTCCCCAATACATCTGTGAGGACGCCGGACATCTTAAGCGTGCCGATGCCAATCGTCTGCCCTATGGCAACCGTCCCATCATGGCAACTCAGGCACATGCCACTCGGACCGCCAGTACTCGGCTGCGCCCCCGTGTTTTGACTGGATCCGCTGGAATAGAAAGTGTAGTTCTGGCTCGAGAGCCTTTGATTCCACAGTCCCTGCGATGCCCCTCCGTGAGGAATGTGGCAGTAGATGCACGCGTTCGCATTCGGCCCACGAACGCTGGACGCGCCGCTCATATCATGGGCACCCAGCACGTCCTGTGTGGGTGGTGGCGTCTGCGCGAGCGCCAAACCCATCAGCACGAACAATACGAATGTCCCGCGATTGAACAGCTTCACTGAACTGCCCCGTTCCCCTGATGCTTGAGCCCGAGATACTGGAAGATCTGAACTCGCCGGTTGTATGAGTCCACCAGGTAGACACGATCCTCGCTGTCGATAAACAAACCCGAGGGCAGGCGGAAGTTGCCGAAGCCGGTGCCGTTTCCGAACCGATAAAGTAGCTGTCCTTCGCGGTTGAATACCTGAACCACGCCCCACTCTGCTTCAACCAGGTAAATGTGATCTTCCGAATCGATGGCCAAAGCCTTCGGACGATAGATGTCGGAATTCGGATTCTCCGGCGAACCAATGGATGACAGGAACTGCCCGTGCTTGTCGAAGAGTTGAACGCGGAAGTTCATGGCGTCGACGACCGCCACAGTGTCACCCTTCACGCGAATTTCGGTGGGCAAGTTGAACTCTCCGTTGCCTGTGCCGTGCTGTCCAAACGTTCTCGTAACACGCCCGGCCTGATCGAGAACATAAACGCGATCGCGCAGTGTGTCGGTGACGTAAATCTCCTGGGTTGCGTTGTCGATGGCGATGCCGGTCGGGCGTTTGAAGAAGCCTTCTCCGCCCTTCAGTGATCCAAACGCGCCGCGATACTTGCCATTGGCTTCGAACCAGAAGACCTTACCGGCCTTTGAGTCCGTTATATAGATGTTGTCCTTGGCATCGACCGCAACGCACTGCGGTTCGATCATCGGATCCTTGTCCTTCTCCTGGCGATCGAGGAACTTGTACTTGTGCTGGCGGGCATCGAAGATGTGTACGCCACCGGCCCCCGGATCGGTCACGATCATGCGCCCGCGCGAATCGACCGCGATGCTGTAGGGGCGGATAAGCTGTCGATAGTCGGGGTCGCCTGCAACAACGTTGACAACCTTTGTCCAGAAGCCGGGCTTGTTTTTAACGTCGTGCTCGGAGAGAAAGGTCTGCTGGTACGTGAGCTTGCGCCCGCCGTCGAGCAACAATTCGGGCCAGGGAGCTTCGGGCGCCTTCTTTTCGCGATGAGATGCCTGCGCAAAACTCGAAGCTACGAGTACAGCAACAGCTAGGTAACCCAATGGAACCAGGGCCCGGCGATGCACCGATCTCAGAAGATATTGAACCATCTGTTGATGCTGAAGTAGTACGAGTTTACCACCCGAGGTCCGCCAACCAGCGTACTGAACTCTTGCGATGATCGAGTGAAACCACCGACAAAAGACACTCTTCTGAAGGTGTACGTGGTATTGACTGAGAAACGATTTCCGGAGTTCGCATTCAACCCCAGCTTCTGTTCGGTGGAGCTTTTCACTTGCGAGTAACTGGAAGTGACGAGCAACTTGCGGAAGAACCGTTTCGATGCCGAAACCCCCAGTGACTTCGCGTCGAAATAGATGAAGTCGGGCGTAAACACTGGACCGATCGGCGTTGGCACCAGCGTGCCGCCCGAGCCCAACACGCCGGCGCCATTGGATGCGGAGTAGTTTCCGGAGAAGCTATATCCCTTCCAGGCCAGTGATGCGCCGAAGCTGTTGGACATGTTGTTCGTGCCTTCGACGGTTACCAATCCGCTGTGACTCGAGCGTCCGAATAACGAAAGATAAGTGCTCTGGTTAAGTTTGCGGCGAACCGAGGCGCCATAGCTCATGTTGCTGGTAGTCACGAGGCTATAAAGCGTCTGAACGTTCTGCATGTAGTTGAAGTCAGCGGAAGTATTCCAATGACCGAACTTACGATCCATGCCGACAGTACCTGTCAAACCCGCACCCGTATTGCCAAGCTTGTTGGCGTTATCGACGACACCGCCGGAGATGTAGTACGAGCCTAGAAATCGGTGAGCGGCATGATAACTGACGGTTCCACCGTATTGCGTGTCGCTGATCGGTCCAAGTCCGTAGTCTTCTTGACGATGCGTGATATGTCCAATAATGGAAAGCCCTTTCACGATGTAAAGGCTGGCACTGCTGCTTAGAAAGAGCGTTTGCGCGTTGTGATCGATGAGTTGAATATTGCCTGCCGCCGGCCCGAGGAGCGAGTACGCGAGAGATTCAGCACCATTGGTGCTGTAGGAGACGCTGCCGGAGAGTCCGAGGCGGCCGAAAGGTGTGATGCCGGCCGAAGCCGAATACGAAGTGCCAGCACTTCGGTCCGAGTCGCCGTTGGAGGAACTCTGGTGCGACCACCCCAACGACACGCTGCCATCGATCGGGATCTTATGTGTTGTGTTGAACGTCCACTGAGTGCCGTTGCTGCTGAAGTCTTGCGAAGTGCCGGTCAAGAACGCAGGTGTCGTGAAATTGCTGCTGTAATGGCCATAGGCACCATACATGTCCCAGCCCGCCAGCTTGTAATGCGAACTCAGGGTAAGCGTCTTATTCGACCCGGAACTCTCCATGTCCGTCCCGGAGATGTTTGCCGTGGAACTGCCGATACCGTACGTAGCGGTCAGGGTCGGCTTGTTGGGTAGCAGGAGGCTCCAGGTAACGCCAAAGTTTTGCGACGATGCATCCGTGAGCACCGAAGGAACTCCAGCCACGT
>DASTGW010000586.1:0-4105 GCA_035718705.1 Terriglobales bacterium
TCTCCCAACTACTTTTCCATGCTCGGCGCCACTCCCGAACTAGGACGCTTGTTTGGTCACCAGGACTTCGCGCTCGGTTTTGCGCCCGTGGTCGTGATCAGCGATGCCTTGTGGCGCCGATCTTATGGGGCTGACCCTGGCGTCCTCGGCCGGAGCCTTCGCCTCGATAACGATCTGTATACGATTGTAGGTGTACTCTCTCCCGGATTTAGCAACCCCGGATCGACCACTGCAGCCGTGGAGGTGTGGATTACCTGCGGATTCAGTGGCGATCCGTTCCCAGCGCCGGCGCGTGGCCTGCGCATATTACCAGGGGCGATCGCTCGTCTGAGGCCGGGCCTCACGGTAGCGCAAGCTCAAACGCGGCTTGATGCCCTGACTGCTAATTTGCGTCGCGAATTCGGGAATGATTACCCCTCGCAAGCCAAATGGACGGTTGAGATTGTGCCGTTGCAGCAATCATTGGTGGGTAACGTTCGACCGATGCTGGTCGTGTTGATGGCTGCCGTAATCTTGATCGTTTTCATTGTGTCTCTAAACGTTGGCAGCCTGCTTCTGGCGCGAGCCTCAGGACGACAGCAAGAGATGGCAGTGCGCGCCGCGCTGGGAGCAAGCGGGGACAGATTGATCCGGCAGATGCTCACCGAATCGTTGTTGCTGGCCTTCATCGGGGGAGTCGCAGGGATTGTGACGGCGGCGATTACGCTGAAAGCCGTCTTGCGATTTGTGCCGGCGAGTCTTCCGCGGCTGGGAGAAGTAAACATTGATTGGCGGGTGCTGGGATTTGCGTTACTGATTTCGGTCGCGACCGGGCTACTGTTTGGGCTGGCTCCAGCGATTCATTCCTCGAAGGCAGGACTTGCGGCCACGATGCGCGAGGGCTCGCGTGGCTCGGGTTCCAGTGCGAAGGCCGGGCGCATGCGCGATGCGCTGATGGTGTCGCAGCTGGCTTTTGCGCTAGTGCTAATGGTCGGCGCGGGACTCCTGTTGGAAACGCTGCGCGATTTGTTGCGGCAGAACCCCGGCTTCAATGCATCGCAAGTGGTGACGGCGAATATCTATCTGCCGAACCCGAATGATCCGCAGCTCGATCCATATCACACCTTCGCGCAGCAGATTCCGTTCAATCGCGAACTGCTGCGGCGCGCGAACGCGATTCCCGGCGTGGAGTTAGCGGCGATTACGTCCAATTTGCCGGCCGCCGACACTGTCAACAGCGATTTGGCGGCGTACGGCACCACGAATCACAATTCGCTGGATATCGAAGACCGGCCCACGGAGTCGTCGGGAGATTTGAGCGCCGAAGTTATCCGCATCAGCCCGGATTATTTTCGGGTGATACAAACACCGCTGGTGGAAGGCCGTTTTTTCACCGAGGCCGACGAGAACGGCAAAATGCCCGTGGTAATCATCGATGAGGCGACGGCAAAGCGCTACTGGTTGCCGGATCGTGATCCGCTGGGCCGGAGGCTGCGTATCCGGTTGCGTTTCGGGCAGAATCCTGTGAATCCATGGTGCACCGTGGTGGGCGTGGTGAAAAATATCAAGCACGACGGGCTCGATGTCGATGGCGTGCCGCACCTCTATGTTCCGCTGAATCAATTTCTCGGGCGGTCATTAAGCTTGGCTCTGCGAACTTCCTTGCCAGCGAACACGCTGGAGCCACAGATTCGCAGCGCGATTCAGAGCGTAGATCCAGGGCTGCCGGTGTTCGGTGTCACCTCGATGGATCAAATTCTCGATGCATCGCTGGCATCGCGCAGGTTTTCGGCGAATTTGGTATCGGGATTTGCGGGTGGGGCGCTCTTGCTGGCCTCGATCGGGATTTACGGTTTGCTGGCCTATCTGGTTGGCCAAAGATCGCGTGAGATCGGGCTCCGCATGGCCCTGGGTGCGCAACAGGGCGACATTCTGAGGATGTTCTTGCGCAAGGGGGTCGCACTTGCTGGCCTCGGCATCGTTGCCGGATTGGTCTTTTCTGCAGCCACTGCGTCCATGATGGCAAATTTGCTCTATGGGGTGCGCCCCCATGATCCGGCTGTGTTTCTGATCGTGCCTCTGCTTTTGCTGGCAGTGGCCGCGCTGGCTAGCTATCTCCCAGCACGCCGCGCGACGAAAGTGGACCCAATGATTGCTCTTCGAGAGGCATGAACTCACCGTCGAGGCTCCTGAATCTTCGTCATTTATCCTGGGTTGTCGGCAACTCGGAAGTAATCACAACCTGAAGGGCACCCGATCTTTGGGTTCAGAAACCAACAATCCACTCTGTCATTCTCGAGATCAGCTATTTGGGAACTTCGAGGACCCGAGATGTCGGCTTCCTCGATGGCAGTGCGCTTTGAAGAAAGACCTTTAGGGGTGGTCACCTGATGACGAAAGCGCCTCGACCATCGACCGTTTTCAACTACGTTGCTCCATGGCATTGAGCAGGATCTCGAGGCACGCCAGCAATCCCGTTGTCGTGCGTACTTCGGGCAACTCTGCGCGTAACTTGCAAGAAAGGTCCCGACTTAGTTGATGAATTAAACCTTGGCGAAGTCGATGTATCCACGTTGCACGTCGGTACTGAGTAATCTGACGTGCAGCTTGTCTCCAACATCAACAGCAGTTTGGCCTTGTGCCAGCAGCCCTTCAACGGGAGGCTGCAGGACGCGCACGAATGTTCCATGTGCATTCACACCTGTAACGATGGCGTCGAACGTCTGCCCGATCCTGTTGCTCATCGCTACAGCAGCAATGCGCTTCGACATTTCTCGCTCGACTTTGCGGGCCGCATTTTCTTTGGTTGTGCAGTTAGCGGCGATTGCCCCCAATTCATCCTCCGAGTAGGGCGTGGACTGACCGCCCAGCACTGCCTTAATAAGCCTTTGTGTGACCAGATCGGCGAAGCGTCGATTGGGCGCGGTGGAGTGTGTGTAGTCCTGGACAGCCAGACCAAAGTGTCCCTGTTCAGGGTCGCCAGGCCGCTCGAGAACATATTCGCCTGGACCCATTAATTTGATAACGCTCAAGGAAAGATCGGCGAAGTGATCGGGATCAGCAGCTTTCCGCTTGATGAGGAAATCGTTCAGTGCCTTCGAGTCTGCTTCCTGAGGAAGTTGTTCACCGACTTTGGCGGCGAGTTCTACAATGCGGTTCCAGCGCTCGGGTGTTTTCACCACGCGTCGGATGGAGGGGACTTTCTTCTCTTCCAACGTGCGCGCCACCACGCCATTGGCGGCGATCATGAAATCTTCAATAAGTTCGGTGGCCTGGTTCTTCTGCTGCTTGATGACGTCAATCACCTGCTCTCCAAGCACGATGGGGCGCAATTCGGTTGTTTCGATGTTCAGTGCACCGTGGCGATACCGTTCGGCGCGCAACGCGTCCGCAGCTTCGTCCTGAAGCCGAAGTTGCGCTTGGAGTTCCGGTGAAGCTGCCACCTTTTGTGGAGGTGCGGCGCTGCCGTCAAGCCATGCGCCAACGGCGTCATAGGTAAGCTGTGCCTTGTTACGGATAATGGCCCGATAGATGTCGCCAGACTGAACGTGGCCGTCCGTGGAAACCACTACTTCGATGACAATACTCAGCTTGTCCGCCCCTTCGAGAAGCGAACTCATGCCCGTCGAAAGCTGCTCTGGCAACATGGGAAAATTACGAACGCCCGTGTAGACGGTTGTGGTGTCCTTCGAGGCGTGCTGGTCGATCGGCGAGTCCTTGGGTACGAATGCGTCAACGTCAGCGATTCCGATCAAAAGTTTGAGTTCGCCGGTTGGCATGCGCTGCGCCACTTCCACCTGATCAAGGTCGCGCGAGGTGTCATTGTCAATGGATGACCAGAGCAGATCGCGCAGATCCCGGATATTTCCGGTCGGTGAGACGGCAGGGGGATGCGAACTCAATTGGGCAAGCTGCTGTTGGACCGCAGACGGAAATTCCGGCTCGAAGCCATTCTCGAGCATCGTTTGTTTTGCGGCAGATTGGAGATCAACGCGAGAGCTGTGAGTGTTGCTCATGTCAGGCGCAGAAATCGTATCACGTGCGATAGCGCATCCTGAGTTGCGGCGATGCCCACGAGCGGGCGAAAAGGACATTGCTCGTCAGATGACTGTTCCGAACAGCCACC
>DASTGW010000587.1:0-2348 GCA_035718705.1 Terriglobales bacterium
GGACCCGGCGCGAGCGGAATCGGACTTGCGAAAAGCAATAGAGATCCGGGGAAAGAAAAACGATCCGTTGGACGATCAGTTGCCGATCACACTTCTGCGGGTCGCCCAGATGTGTGACAAAACGGATCGGTATGAGGAAGCAGCGAAGTTGCTCGAGGAGTCGGTCGAGAAATATGCGGTTCAAAATCGCAACGATGTAATGGTGTCATTTCCGTTAGTGATGCTGGGCGATATCCATTGCAAGATGGGCCACAATCAGGAAGCCGAGAAGGACTACTTGCGTGCCCTTAAAGTTCTCGACGCGTTTGAGAGACCGAATAGCCCGAGGTTCTCCTTGGCCTTGAAACAGTTGGTCATGATTTACAAGAAGACAGGACAGGATCAGTTGGCGGAGAAATACCAGCAGAGACTGGATTCGTTGGCGCCGATGGGGAAGTAGGAGTCGCGGACAGGAGTGTCCGCGCCACACCACACAAAATCAAAAGCGCGGACAGGAGTGTCCGCGCCGTATGAGTGGGGCGAGCAACATCCCTCACTCTAGACCAGGTGAGATTGCGTCTAGTCTGGTGATGCGAGATCGCGAATGCGAAGTGACGCCGGTTCGTCCAAACGCCAAACCGTCCTTGCATATGCGCGAGCGGCATCGAAGGCAGTATCTTTTCGGACCTGAACATCCTCCATTGGCAATCTGAGCGATTTCAGAGCCGCATAAACTCCTTCCGTGACAGTCACGCTATACATTTGGGTCGGCACGATGACGTTCCCGCCGACCAGCACGGTTTGAGGCAAGATCTTCTGCCCTTTGAGCGTGGAGTTGTAGTCGAACTTCATTCCGGAGGTCTGCGGGAAATAGTCTCCGCCGAGAGTGACAGTTGTATTGAGTGCAGCCAGCACCGCAGCACCGGGAGTACGCAAGGTGATCAGCCTCCACGGGGACACGATCTGCTGTTCTGATACGAGCGCTGGAGTGCCATAGCTCATGGCGCGGAGGATGTCTGCGCCAACAACTGGCCCACGCGGGATCGCGTCGCCAAGAAAGCCGATCGCTTCCAAGGCGATGTCGGTTCCGGTGCGGGCACGATAGGCATCGGCGAAAAAATCTCCCAGCGCCGTGTCACGACGTTGGGAGTTTGCAGTCCATGCCGGCGTTATATCGCGCGAGGCCAAGGCAAGCTGTTCGTCATAGACGTTGCCGTACCGGGCGACGATATCTGTTTGCAGATGCTTGATTTTTGTTTGTACGCTGGGTAACACGGGGGTCGCAGCATCGGCGCTCAACAGGTCGTAATCGAGAAGCCTGATCTGGTTGCGGTTGACGGCGAGGCGGAGGCGACCGACCCAACGATAGTGATTTCCAGCTGAAACGATCAGAGTGGTGCCACCCGGATACGGAACCTGTTCCGGTTGTGCGAGGACCGCGTTGTCATGGCCGTTAACGATGACGTCGATCCCGGGCACGTTGATCGCGAGTTCGCGAGACGCCGCCATGCCGATATGCGCCAGGCAAACTACAACCTGAGCGCCTGATGCTCGGAGCAACGAAACGGCTTCGGGCGCAACGGTGGAGAGATAGGGAAGTACCTTTACAGGCTTCGGGTTCGCCAAGGCACCATTCGGAAGAGTGAGTCCGAAGAAGCCCAACTTCACCCCATTCACTTCTTTCAAAGTCGTGCGAACAATCCAAGGGTTGAGAGTTGAGGTGCTCGTGTCGAGGTTGGTGCCGAGAATCGGGACAGGGTTGGAGGGCCATGCGGAGTTGAGAACGCTGGCCAGGAAATCAGGGCCGAGACGAAAGTCGTGGTTGCCGAGCGTCATGGCATCTAGCCCGACTGACTTCAAAAGCTGGAGTTCGGCAGCGCCGAGATGCTCATCGAAGAAGAAGTCGCCATCCATGATGTCGCCGGCGTGGACGAAGATGGCTTGATTATTCTGCGCCTTCTCATACGCGACGATAGATGCGGCTTTGGGCAGACCGCCAAGAGTACCGTCGAGTAAGTTCCCTTTGACCCAGCGGTGAAGTTCTTCGTCCCAGACCCATTGAGGCTGGGTGTAGTCCGGCAGTTCGTATTGCTTTGGACCCCATGCTGCCAGGTGAGAATGAGTGTCACTGATATGCAACAACGTGACTACGCTGGTGGCTTGAGCGGCAGCGGGCGTCGCCATCGGGAAGCTGAGTAACAGCGTCCACGACGCGAGCACTAGTAAACCCAGAAGCCGCTTCGAACTTGCAGTAAGCGATTCGGAGTTCATAAACCTTTTCTCCTTGGCGGAGCGCCAGGGCATCGTGATAGCTCGTGGCGTCTGCTTTTCAAATTGCATTCTCGCCGGGTGGTGAAGAGGGGTGAATA
>DASTGW010000588.1:0-3116 GCA_035718705.1 Terriglobales bacterium
CACGGCCTTAAGCTCGCGGAGAAGCCGGATTCGCAGGAAATCTGCTTTGTCCCCAACGGTGACTACAAGCGCTTCATCGACGCCTACCTCGAAGAGCAGGGTGAAGCCTTGCCCGACACCTCGGGCGAATTGGTGACGACCAGCGGGGAAGTGGTCGGTACCCATCACGGCATCCATCATTTCACCGTCGGTCAGCGCAAGGGCCTTGGCATGGCGACGGGCTCGCCTCTGTATGTCATCCAGCTCAAGGGCGACTCACACCAGGTCGTCGTCGGGTCCGGCGAAGAGCTGCTGACTCGTACACTCACAGCAAAGCGCCTGAACTGGATCTCGATACCAGATTTGACTGAGCCCATGCGGATCACCGCCAAGATCCGGCACCGCCACGAGGCCGCTCCGGCAATCGTCGAGTGCGCCGGAGATGACCAGGTACTCGTTACCTTCGACCAGCCTCAGCGGGCCATCACGCCCGGCCAGGCCGTTGTCTTCTACCAGGGTGACATAGTGGTCGGCGGCGGCTGGATCGCCTGAATTCGGGACAAACCGAGCTGCTGCCTGCGCATCTGTTCCTACTATGAAATCGCGCTGTTCGGCCCTGGGTCTCGCTCTCTTCCTTTTCCTTCTTACCGCCTGCGGTGGCACAGGCGTGTCCGTTAGCACCGGCGGCAATAACGGTGGGACCGGCGGCGGAGGCGCTACTTCCGCGGCGCTGCAACATGTGGTTGTTGTGGTTCTCGAGAATCAGAACTACTCCGACGTCATCGGCAGCGCCTCCATGCCGTATCTCAATTCACTGGCGAGCCAATATTCCCTGGCGACTCAGTTCTATGCCAATACGCATCCGTCGATCGGCAATTACTTCGAGATGACGACCGCCCAAAATCCTACCGGCAACATTGACGCGTGGCCGCTTACTTTTGCCGGTGACAACATTGCGCGCGAGCTGACCGCTCAAAGTAAGACTTGGAAGGTGTACGCACAATCGATCCCCAGCGTCGGATATACGGGCGACGACGTCTACCCGTACGTGAAGCATCACAATCCCTTCGCCTACTTCGACGAGATCATCAACAGCGCCACGCAGAAGGCCAACATCGTAGGAATTGGCCAGCTCTCTACCGATGCCGGCTCCGGCAGCTTGCCAACATATTCATTCGTTGTGCCAGACGACCTTCACAACGGACACGATTGTCCCAACGGTGCCTCCAGTTGTCCGCTCTCGGACCGCCTTAGTGCCGCCGACGCCTGGCTCAACTCGAACCTTTCTGGCCTCATCGGAAATACCTCCTTGATGTCGAACACCGTGATCGTGATTACCTTTGACGAATCGGCCACCGACAACACCATGGGCGGCGGTCGCGTTCCTGTAATCCTGGTGGGCGGTAAAGTTAAGACTGGATTCCAGTCCACCACCACCTACCAGTTCCCCAGCCTGCTTCGGTTCAGCCTTGAATCGGTTGGAGTCGCCAGCTATCCAGGTACCGCTGGAACCGCGCCTTCTATGAATGAGTTCCTGAAGTAGAAGGCTCCGAAAAGAAGAAAGGCAGCGCCGTGGCGCCGCCTTTTCGTTCCCTCTGCGAACTAAATGAACATCTCGTCTCTTTGCGAGCCGCGTCCATTGCCCGAACGCCGCCCAAAGAACACGCTGAAGCCTGTGTTAATCCCTTGCAGGATCCCGGCAATCTGCCGTACCGGCGACACCACCGTGTGATGGACAAACTCGGTCGTGTTCTCGACGCGATCCATCGTGCGGCTCACCAGTTCATCTGCACGCACAACCTGCAAGCGCGTGCGATCGACAACATCGGAGACGGTGGCGTCAATCTTCTCCACCTGCGCCTTCAGCTTTTCGCTGGTCTCGGTGAAATTGCTCACGATCGTGTCCAGCTTCGGACGGGTGCCCACGACAAAAGACGACGTCGTATCCAGCAGGGGCACCACGCGTTGGTGAACGTCGTCGGCGATCGCAGTCATCTTGTCGCTGGCCTTCTTAACCGCCATCAGAATGCCGATCAGCACCCCGATCTGGATTACCACCAGCAGTCCGATCTCGATCAGCAGAATTGTGAATCGCATCTCCATAAGTTGGTCCTGTCGATAGCCCGAAGACTAGCTCTTGCCGGTCTCCTGCGCGGTGGCATCCTTGAACGCCTGGCGTCCGGCGTCGTAAGCGGAACGGAACTGGTCCTTCTGTTGCTCGTACGCTTCTTTGCCTTTGTCCACCCACTGCGACGCCTGCTGGCGTGCTTCCTGGGCGCGGTTCTTGACGTAGTCTTTGCCCTCTTCGGCGCGGCGCAACAGCTCTTCGCGCGTCTCTCTGCCGGCTTTGGGTGCATAAAGCATGCCGATCGCGGCGCCAATTCCGAGTCCCGCCAGGAACCATCCGAATCCACCACCGTTGCTATCAGACATAAGAATTCCTCCTATCTAAGTGGGCCGATGTTAGCACCCGAACAGTAGAAAAACTAGTGCAACTCCCCTGCGCAGAAGGTCATGGCAGGGTTTTCGGTTTTTGCTTTTACTGGGTACTGGAAACTGGATACTGGGAACTGAGAGTGGTGAGCCAGGAAGGATTCGAACCTTCGACCCACGCCTTAAAAGGGCGTTGCTCTACCTACTGAGCTACTGGCCCACTCGTGACGTAAGTTCAGTATAACAAAATGAATTCCAGTTTCAGGGCCAACGCGAGATCTACGAGACTCCAGTAACTTCGTCTTTGACGGCTTTCCAAGTCGCGTGTTGCTTAGCTAAACGATAGATATTTTCTGACGCTCCGATCCCGCTGACAAAGCAGCCTCCCTCCACCTCAACCAGCTTGTCCATTTCGGACGTCGTTCGCGTGGTGTTGCACTCTGTCGTTCGAATCTTAACTGGCGTTCGCGTCATGCTTTCGCTCAAACCGACCGTCGCTCTTGACGATCCATGTCTTGCCATCGTCCTCGGAGACAGAGTAGATGTGACGAATCACATCGGGCGACACATCCTGAAGGACATTCTTCACCATCAGTCGTTTGCCGGAACTGTCCAGTACCCATCCCGTGAAACGCATGGCACCGTCAGCGTAATTGCCTTCAAGATCGTTCGACTGGTTTGAATCGCTATTCCAGATCATTCGC
>DASTGW010000589.1:0-2500 GCA_035718705.1 Terriglobales bacterium
GCAACGCTGCGCCTGTTGTCGTTGAACGTTCGAAGTACGGCATGCCCATCCTTCGGCATGCCGAAGGTTAAGTTCCGCTCCCAATTCCCTCTGAAAACTTGCATACTGCAAGCCAACTTGGATGGCGCGTTCTTTCTCGAAAACACCAGGAGTTTTGATGCCGACGATTTCCGGGTTCTGCACTTGGGTTAGCAAACAGGGGTTGGTAGTAGTCTCGCTTTTTGCATTGGTGCTGACCGCGTTGCTGGTGGTGCAGCAGCAACGCACGATCGACTCCCAACGCGTGCTCATTCAGCAGTTGTTTTCCGACAGCCAGCAATTAACGCAAATGAAAATTCACGCCATCGCGCAGCGCCGCCCGGTCAGGAATTGATCGGAAGTAGTTCGAGCAGGTCGTAGGCAGACGTCAGCGTCGAGAGTCCGTAGTGCTTGCCCATGCGGTAGATCACCATCAGTGGGACGCGCGCCGTATCACCATTCTTCAGTTTCAGTTCGATTTCCAGACGCTGCCCGACTTTCAGCACGCGTTCGGTATCGATACCGATTCCACTCAGGTTTACGTCGGTACACAACGCCGTCAGAATTCGCTGGTCGGAGGTGCGCAGTTGCACTTCTCGCCGCACGGCGATGCGATCGGTTTTGCGCGAGTCACGTCTCGCAGAACCCTCTAGTTGCGGAATGGGCACGCAGTCGGTGGGCATAGACACAGGCTTGATTCCGGGACTTTAGATTAGCCTACTCGGAATAGATCGGCGGAATTACCAAAGAGTTTAATTCGACTGCGAATCCCTTGTGTCGATGGCGATCATGTGGCGTGCATGTTGCTGGCGCAGCACGATCAGCGTCCGATCCGTCAGCAGCAGGTCCTCGGACAGGAACCGGATCCGTGTCACCGACATCTGCGCATCCAACTCACGCGTTAGTTCTGCCCGGCGCGTTTCCAGCCGCCTGATTTCCTGCTCAATCTGCTGGCGATCGGGGGTTGCCATGGATTCGTCTCCTGACAGAACTCGGTGAAGTCTCGACAGTGTACCTCTGTTTGTACTTCCTGCGACGGGAATATCGGTGATCTGGTTTGCTACTCCGAAGGGGTGAGTAACGACTTGCTATACTTTCTAACGCTTCCGAGGAGAGAACTTAATATGAGGAAACTGGCACTATTTATGTCCCTGCTGACACTTGCGTCGGCTGCGTTCTCGCAAGCTGCGCCTGCAACCGCCGCGCCACAGACCCTGCGGGCCGTACTGAAAACCACCATGGGCGACATCACGTGCGAACTGTATCCGGACAAAGCGCCCATGACCGTCGACAACTTCATCGGTCTGGCCACCGGCAAGAAAGAATGGCGCAACCCCGCATCCCGCGCCAAAATGCACAAGCCCCTTTACGACGGCACCATCTTCCATCGCGTGATCAACGGCTTCATGATCCAGGGTGGCGACCCGCTCGGTAACGGCGCCGGTGATCCTGGCTACTCTTTCAAGGACGAATTCAGCAGCCTCCGCTTTGACGAACCTGGCCGGCTGGCGATGGCCAATTCCGGCCCCAACACCAACGGCTCGCAGTTCTTCATCACTCAGGTTCCCGTGCCCCACTTGAATAACCATCACACCATCTTCGGCCAGTGCACTCCGATGACGGTGATCAACGCCATTGCGCGCGTCCCAACGGATCCGAACGACAAGCCCTTTAAGCCCGTAAAGCTGATTCATGTTTCGATCCTGAAACCCGGACAGTCGGCAGAAACTCCGGCCACAGCACCGGCCACGGCGAAAAAGCCAGTCACGCCACGCAAGAAGTAGCCTTTGATTTAGACTTTTCTTGTACGCAATTGAACGAAACCTTATCCAGCAAACCACAAAGGTCACGAAGTTCTGAGTTTTTGATTTTCAACCCTTCCTGAACTTTGTGCCCTTTGTGGTTTATTCATGTTTTCGAAAGGATTTCTATGGCACGTACCCCCGGAACTTACGCGACTTTCGACACCAGCGAAGGCAAGATCGTAACTCGCCTCTTCGAGCAGGACGCCCCCAAGACCGTCCGCAACTTCACCGAACTCGCCGAAGGCAAGCGCGAGTGGACCAATCCCAACACCAAGAAGAAGACCAGCGACCCGCTCTACAACGGCACCATCTTTCACCGTGTGATTCCCGATTTCATGATCCAGGGCGGCGATCCGATGGGCACCGGCTTCGGCGGTCCCGGCTATCAGTTCGAAGACGAAACCAAGGGTTCCCCGCACAAGTTCGACAAACCCGGCAAACTCGCCATGGCCAATGCCGGACCCAACACCAACGGCTCGCAGTTCTTCATCACCGTGGCTCCCACGCCGTGGCTCACTGGCAATCACACCATCTTCGGTGAAGTGATCGAAGGTATGGACGTGGTCAACAAGATCGTCAGCGCGCCACGTAACCGCCAGGACAAGCCGAACACCGACGTCAAGGTAAATTCGGTCACGATTGAGCGCGTTTAAAACTCATCTATCCCGGAGAACGCC
>DASTGW010000590.1:0-3418 GCA_035718705.1 Terriglobales bacterium
CAGCAACCGTGATTCGATTCGTCGACAGCCATTTCGACGCCGAACGCAGTTCCGCGGAAATACAGAAAACGTTTGGGACCGTCAAAAACGTGAGCTTCAATCCCATGTCGCTGCGCTCCATTTTCCTGGCGATGGCAAGAGACAGTCGCAATTTGGAGCGTGAGGAGGTGCAAGGATGAAACAGGTTTTGCACATCTTCCGGAAAGACGTTCGCCACTTCTGGCGCGAGATTGTGGCTGTGCTGGTTCTCGTTGTGCTGTACGGCGTGCGGGAAGTGCAAAGTTGGAGCGAGTCCGCCAACATGGCGTACGGACTGGGTGGTATCTTCGGGGGCTACCGGCTTCTGCTGGGACTGGTAGTGGTATTGCTGCCGTTAGCCTGGGTATTCATTGTCACGCGCAGTGTGCATGAAGAGTCCCTCGTTGGCGACCAGCAATTCTGGGTGACGCGTCCGTACCGCTGGCCTCAACTGCTGATTGCGAAGATTGTTTTTCTGCTAGCGTTTGTTTCTGTTCCAGCATTTCTTCTGCAAATTGTTTTACTGGCGAAGGCTGGCTTTTCACCGACTCATTATCTGATCGGGCTAGTCGGGATTGATATAGGCACGCTGCTGCTACTCTTCCCGATCTTTGTGCTTGCGACCGTGACGTCGAGTTCTCGATTGATGGGCCTGGCAATTCTGGCAGTGCTGCTTCTCGGAATCGGCGGCTCTATGGTGGGAATGTACGTCTCCAGTTCGGGGTTTGCGGGTCCGTCAGGAGCGGTGGTGTTAGGGTTGGCATGCCTGACCGGAATTGCCGTCGTTCTACTTCAGTATTCCCGCCGTAAAACACTGTTGTCGCGATTGCTTCTGGTGAGCCTCGTAGTTCTCGTTTTAGTCACTGTCGCAGTATTTCCTTACGAGCATTTCATTAACCGTGATTATCCTGCACTTCGACCCGGGACACATGCCCCCGTCAGTTTTGCCTTGCAGCCTCCGCCGCCACGCAACGACGGTGAACCAGCAAATGGGAATGGCGTGGTGTTGGCGTTGCCACTAGGAGTTAGTGAGATTGCTAATTCGTCGATTATTCACGTCGTGGGTCATCAGGCAATTCTGGATGGACCAGGTGGATTTCATTGGGAATCGGGCTGGCAGCCCGGCGGAAAGTTTCTTTTCCCTGGTCGCGAAAAGATTTTAGTTAACGTGCAAATGACACGAAAAGTTTTCGAACAGGTAAAGCTCAGCCCGGTGAAAATGACGTTGAAAGTCGCTTTAGCCGTGTACACAGATCAGGCTCGTAGAAACTTCGTCGTACCTGCGGGGCGCTTCGAACTACAAAAGGGAATTTGCTCGCCCGAGCCCGCCTTTCGAGGCAATATCGAGTGTATGGCTCCCCTCCACCGTCCCGAATTTGTGCTGATTACAGCTGACCTCTCGAAATCGACTTGTCCGCTGGCAAAAGATGAAATGCCTGCGCACGCAGGGGAGATCGGTCGCGGATACGTGATTAGCGATGGGGACGATTGGCTGGAACCGAGCATTAGTCCTGTCGAGCGTTTCAACCTGGTTATTACCGATTTCGATCGCGCCGACGAACACCGTCCCCGCGGCATCTGCCCGGGAACTCCGATCACCTTGAGCAACCCACATTTGGCGTACCAGCTACAAACCGAGATGCAAGCAGATAACGTAAAGCTCGATGATTACGCAATGCGACTGAGCGCGGCTTCGGGCCTTTTTGTCGCAGTACCGCGGTGAGGCTCCACTCTTGCCCGCCCTTCTCTCCCTCTGCTAGCCTGAATGGTTCCCTCGCCCGGCATGACCCTGCTGTCATCGTGTGAAAATCGTTTGCACACTTGCCCGCGGACTGCCCGTGCGAACCCCAGCTAGAAAGTTGAGTCACCTTCTTATATGGCCCTGAAATTCAAGGGAGTGGATTTTATCGGCTTCGACGCCCTGCTTTCGGAAGACGAGCGGCTCGTCCGCGACAGCACTCGCAAATGGGTGGAAGAGAATGTCGTGCCGATCATCGAGCAGTGCAACCGTGACGGAAAGTTTCCGCGCGAGATCGTGAAGCCCATGGGCGAGCTCGGCTTCTACGGCGCCAACCTGAAAGGCGACGGCTGCGCTGAAATGTCGAACGTCGAATACGGACTGGTGATGCAGGAGCTCGAACGCGGCGACAGCGGACTGCGTTCCTGCGTCAGCGTGCAGTCGGCACTCTGCATGTATCCCATTTACGCCTTCGGCAGCGACGAGCAAAAGCAGAAGTTCCTACCCGGCATGCAGAAGGGCGAAATCCTCGGCTGCTTCGGACTCACCGAGCCCATGTTCGGCTCGAACCCGGGCGGCATGCGCACGCGCGCCAAGAAGGACGCCAACGGGTACGTCCTCAACGGCGAGAAGATGTGGATCACCTCGGGCTCGATCGCCAACATCGCCATCGTCTGGGCGAAGGTCGCCGACGAAGGCGACAAAGTTCGTGGCTTCCTGGTCGAGACCGATCGCCCCGGCTTCAAGGCCGACGACGTGCACGGCAAGTGGTCGCTGCGCGCATCGGTGACGTCGGGCTTCTCGATGCAGGACGTCCGCATTCCCGCAACGAATATTCTTCCGAAGACCGAGGGCCTGAAGAACGCGCTGATGTGCCTGAACCAGGCGCGCTACGGCATCGCCTGGGGTGGCATCGGCGCTGCCATGTCGTGCTACGACACGGCGCTGCAGTACTCACAGGTCCGCAAGCAGTGGCACGACAAGCCCATCGCCTCGCACCAGCTCATCCAGGAAAAGCTCGTCTGGATGATCACCGAGATCACCAAGGCGCAGCTGCTGGCGCTGCAAGTTGGCCGCCTCAAGGACCAGAACAAGGTCCAGCATTACCACATCTCGATGGCCAAGCGGAACAACGTTTGGATGGCGCTGGAGTGCGCCCGCCTATCGCGCGACATTTTAGGCGCCAACGGTGTGGCTGACGACTACCCGATCATGCGGCACATGATGAACCTCGAGTCGGTGAAGACCTACGAAGGCACGCACGACATCCACGGACTCATCATCGGCGCACATATCACGGGCGTGGAAGCGTTCTAAGTCCATCGAAAGCTGGAGGCCAGTCGCCCTCGACTGGCCTTTCTCTTTCAGGACGAAAGTAATGATCCGCCGCACTTTTCCCGGTGTCTATAGAGTAGGCTTCTCTGTTCTCGCTGAGCCCTATGAACAGATTCTCGATTACCGCCCTATTTCTGTGCTCACTCCTTCCGACGATTCATGGCCAACCAGCTAAGCCTTATCAGCCGATTGTTGATGCCAACAACCGCTTCGCGATGAAATTCCTGAAGCAAACCATCGCGGGCGAGCAGCCTCAGAACGTCATCACCGGACCCGCCGCTCTCTCGGCGAGTCTGGCATTTCTGCTGAATGGCGCATCCGTTGTTG
>DASTGW010000591.1:0-3531 GCA_035718705.1 Terriglobales bacterium
GTGAACAGCACGGTCACATTGCGCCGAAATTTCTCGAGCTCCGCCGCGCTGCCGGCAGACCTGGCGACGTCGAGGATCCGGGTTACGCTATCGTTCGGGTGTTGCTCCATCTTCAGTGTCCCAGGAACGACTCGAGCGCACTCATGTCAGAGTCCGCGGCGTCGGCGTAGCGCTTAGCGCGTCCGGCATCGTTGTGCTCGATTGCGTTCTGCGCCTTTGAGAGGTTCAGTTTCATGCTCGTCCAGCGGGTCACGATGTCGCCGCGAAGGCCGTATCCGGCTGCTCCTTGCTCGCGTTGCATGCGTTCAAGACTGGCATTCACCGATCCCGCGCGCGTATGTAGCTGATCGATCTGGTGCTCAATTTCGTCGAGTTGGGCGGAGCTTGCGGCAGGCTGTGCTTGCGCGTTCTCCGCCGGCGGAGGCGGCAGTTGCTGCGGAGGAACGTTCTTCGCCATCAGCTTCTTAGCCGCCGCACGTGGCGTGCTTGCTTCAGCAGGCACGGTCGGCGTTGCAGGCGGTGGAGTACTGGCAGCCGTTTCAGCCGGCGGTTGAGCAGATTCTGCCGGAGCAGACTGCGGCGGCGGAGCTTGCTGTGTTACGACGGGAGTCGATGCTTGAGGAGTTGGCATCGAAGCACTGGCGCTGTTCGTACTTCCCTGTTCGCTGTTCGCCGCCACCGATGACTTCCCTCTTCCCGGCAAATAGATTCCAGCAGCGACCAATGCAACCAAAACAATCACCGCACCCAGGGCGATGTAGAGTCCGCGATTCCCCGCCGATTTTGTCGGTGGCGGGGTAATCGAAATTGGCTGCTGCGTTACCGGCACGGTCGCATTCACCGGAGGCACCGCAACCGGACTCGTTGTTTGTGGCACTACGTGCGGTGCCGTGGTCTTACCGGCGGCTGTCAGAGATGCCGTCGGCCGATACGACATTGGGCTCGGTGCCGGAGTAGTGAAATCGTGCGATCCCGCCACCATCGTCTTCGATTCCTGCAGAATCAGGTTGACCCTGCCGATCGCATAGCGAAATGCATCCGCGGACTGGAATCGCTGATCCGGCGCTTTCGCAATCGACGTGAGAATCAGTGCATTCAATTCGTCAGGCAGTCCCGGATGCAATTGCACGGGCGGTGTCGGTGTCTGCTGCAGGTGCGCCGACATGATCGAAAAATTACTGTCGCCATGAAACGGCTTCTGCCCCGTGACCATCTCGTAAAGGGAGATACCAACCGAGTAAAGATCGGAGCGCTCGTCGATGGGCTCGCCCTTCACTTGCTCGGGCGACATGTAATTGATTGACCCGAGCGTTGATCCCGGCGCAGTCAGATGGTTGGGCTCGTTATCAGTACGCGCAATGCCGAAGTCCATCAGCTTCACCGTTCCATCAGGTGTAAGCATCATGTTCGCCGGCTTAATGTCGCGATGAATGATGTGCTGCTTGTGCGCGTAGCTCAGCGCGTTTAGAACCTGCTCGATATAATTCAGCGCTTCCGCGGCAGGAATGGCCCCCTGGTTCAGCCGGGCAGAAATCGTCTGGCCCTCCACGTACTCCATGATCATGACCAACTGGTTGTCGATGGTCAGCGCCGTATGCAGCACCGCGATATTCGGATGGTTCAGAGCGGCCAGCACTTTAATCTCACGCAGGAAGCGCGCCGCTACTTCTTCATGTCCCTGCAGGTCCGGCAGCAGTACTTTCATCGCTTCGATGCGATCGGTAATGATGTTGCGGACCCGATAAACGCGCCCCATGCCGCCCGCGCCAAGCACGTCCAGTACTTCATAGTCTCCAATTCTCTGTGGTGTTTGATCGCTCATCGAGGTACTCCTATTGGCCGGATGGTGGGTTCAGCGCCCTTGGGACGAGTCTGTGCGACGGCTGTGTTTGGGGGGTATCCACACCTGTCGATGGCCGAAATTATGACCGTAGTGGCGGGGTGGGTCAATACGCGGAACCCGGAAAAGCATCTCGAAAGGACGTGCCGTCACATGCGCGATTACAATCGTGGGTTGTTATTTCCTCAGTGAGGCTCTGACATGGCACACAATCATCCGCCCAAGTTCCTGGCCATCGTAGACGACGCAAAGAAGCGTGTCCGTGAATGCACCGTTGACGACGTAAAACGCAAGCTCGACGCCAAAGAAAAGTTCACCCTCGTGGACGTGCGCGAAGACAATGAATGGGCTGCCGACCATCTTCCCGGCGCGGTCCACCTCGGCAAAGGTGTCATCGAACGCGACATCGAGAAGGCTATCCCCGACACCACCACACAGATCATCCTCTATTGCGGCGGTGGCTTCCGTTCGGCGCTCGCCGCCGACAACCTGCAGAAAATGGGCTACACCAACGTGATCTCCATGGACGGCGGCATCCGTGGCTGGCGTGAAAAAGGACTGCCTCTGGAGAAGTAGCCTACCGGCTCGGCATCTTCCCCAACCTCATGTACGTCACCTGTGCGATGGCCACTTCCTTTTTTTGGGCATCGCGCAGGCTGACATGCACCGGAACCAGGCTTTTCCCCAACTTAATGATTTTAGCTTCCGCCGTTGCGTCGGTCAGACACGGCGCGAGAAAGCGGTTATTCATGTCTGTGGTGGTGATCACGTCTTCGACGCCGACCTGCGTCAAGATCGCCACGCAGGCGGTCGTGTCGGCGAGGGTCATCAGCAGTCCGCCATGCAAAGAATCAAAGATCCCGTGATATCCGCGCTCGTTCGGCATGGAGATATGCGCTTCCCCGACTCCGAGCGACTGGATCTTCATATTCAACTTTTCCGAGATCGGAATCGTGTGGAATTTGGCGGTCACGACGTCAGTTATGGCAGGGTCGAGAGTCTGCATAGATTCCCAATTTAGCATTCGCCCCTTGCGCCAAACTGTCCCACCGACCGGGCGCGGCATGGGACAAAGTGTCCCAATTGCCAGCTATCTCTCGGACGCCTGTACACCACCCGTCTTCTTTTCAACTACTTAGACTTCCTCTCCGGTTTGGGCCTTGCCCTGCATTAAAGAGGTCACCGTGCCGTGCGCAAGGGCTGCAGGTTGCCAAGCCAAGGGGGCGGTTAGGGCAAGTTCGCTACGCAGGAGAAAAAGATGCTAGCCGGGGTTGGACAAACTAAGAACAGCGCAACGTGGGGTGGTGCAAAAACCAATCCCACGCCGACCGACAATAAGGGCGGCGACACTACGTCGAACCGCAAGCGGTCGAATTCGAAGCGAGCTATGCAGTTCCTGCTCTGCTTCGGCATAGTGTTGATGTTCGTCGTCAACGCTTCCGCCAAGAAAATTTCCAAGCACCTCTCGCCAGAGTTGTACCAGATGGTGCTCAACAACGATCCCAACCAGACGGTTGACGTGATCGTTCAGTACAAGCAGAAGGTTCGCCGTCAGAACCTGGACAACGCTGCTGGACGCGGTGCGAAAGCGAAGCGCCAGTTCAATCTCATCAACGGCGTGCAGATGAGCATCTCGCTGGCTCAGGTCAGCGACCTCGCCGAAGATAGCGACGTTCGCTACGTCACCCTCG
>DASTGW010000592.1:0-2480 GCA_035718705.1 Terriglobales bacterium
GACGACGGATATGCCGGCATCCTTCGCGAGGTCGAGCACGCTCAGATTTTTTCCCTTTACTGCCTGAGTCGGAAGCCGAATCGCTTCTGTCATTGCGAGGTTGATGGGAAGCTGAACAAAGCGGAAATGGTGTGATTTGCCTCCGACCTCTTCTGCAATTGCAATGAGCTCGCTGAGCGAGAGATGGCTTCTGTTGGCAGCGAAAACCCTGAAGCCATTCCACGTCGCACAGCCGTATGCCGAGATGCTTCCGCGTGCGACATGCGATTCCAGCTCGGCGAATGCGGTGCGCATCACTTCGCGAAACCGGGTGCGATTCAGCGTGTCGAGCTGTTGTTCCGGGTTATGCAGATAGAAGAGGTCGATGCACTCTACTCCGAGGTTCTTTCTGCTTCGCTCGATCTGGTCGGAAAGGAATCGCGGCGTGAGGCAATGTCCTCCGGCAACGAGATCCTCGCGGGACATCACGGACTTCGCGAAATAATTTGCTGTGAGATAGCCGTCGTACTCCTCGCGTGATTCTGGCGGGACGCCCTCGAGCGGGACGTACCCTCCTTTCGTGCAGATGAACAACTCGTCTCTGTTTGTTGTTCCTGCTGTGATGGCATCGTGGACAGCGCGGCCAACGGCACGCTCCGATCGCTGGCAGCGATAGTTGATGGCGGTATCTAGAACGTTGATGCCAGAGGCGATGCCCAATGCAAGGACCGTTGCATATCGATCGTCCTCGTGGTCGTCGCATTCTCCGAGGTAGGTACCCATGCCGATCGACGAAAGCGTGACACCGGGCGCGCCGTTGCGAAAGAAATCGGGAGCGAAGGTGTCCTGAAAGCGATTCGCGAATCGTTGCGTGCCTGATGTCGTTGCACGCCCGGCAATGAGAGCTGTTTCATTTGCGACGTGGCCTGAATGGCCCGCTGCGCGTTTGCCGCTGTTGGATCGAATCATCTTCGGGGACGCTAGACCCGCCGTGATGTTGCCGCAAGTGCGGGGCTTTGCGGCGCGATGGTTGCGGCGGCGAGTCTCGATGCTCGATAGCGAGCGTCGGGGAAGACGGGTAGATTGCGACCATAGTCTACGATGTACGTTCAAACAAGGGAGCAGGGGTAAATGCCGGATTTTGGAAGCTGGGCGGCGGACTGGTGGAAGCCAGTGGTTTTCATCCTGATCGCCGGTCATCTGACCAACGTTTGTGTTACGCTGTTTCTGCATCGCGCGCAAACACATCGCAGCGTGAAGCTGCATTATCTCGCTGCGCTGCCGATGCGGTTGTGGCTGTGGCTGTCGACGGCGATTGTCACGAAGGAGTGGGTTGCCTGTCACAGAAAGCATCACGCTTTCGCTGATCGCGAGGGCGATCCGCACAGCCCGCTGCTTGAGGGATTGCGGAACATCGTCCTCAAGGGGGCCTTCTATTATAGGAAGGCGGTCAAGCAGCCTGGAGTTCTCGAGAAATACGGAAAAGGAACTCCGAACGACTGGCTCGAGCGGCATGTGCTTTCCCGCTGGAACTCTCTTGGCATCATCCTCATGCTTTGCGTCGACATCTATCTGTTCGGCTTCTTTGTCGGCCCCGTGGTGTGGGGTGTCCAGATGGTGTGGATTCCGTTCTGGGCAGCTGGGATCATCAACGGCGTCGGCCATGCGATTGGCTACCGGAACTTCTCAGTGAAGGACGAAAGCCGGAACATCACTCCGATCGCCATCTGGCTTGGCGGGGAAGAGCTTCACAACAACCACCACGCCGATCCACACTCCGCGAAGTTCAAGGCAAAGTGGTACGAGTTCGATATCGGCTGGGTTTATCTGCGCTTCCTGTCGCTCTTCGGCCTCGCAAAGATCGAATACGCGAGGTCCTGAGCGTGGCTGAAGTAACTTGTGTGCGTTGTGGCCAGACGCGTGAAGGGTTCGAGCGTGCGCCTTTTCCCGGTCCGATTGGAGCCCGCGTCGTAAACGAGATCTGCAGGCAGTGCTGGGCAGACTGGGGAAAGCAGCAGACGATGCTGATCAATCACTACGGACTCGATGTGATGGATCCCCAGGCGCGGTCGTTCCTCACGCGGAACATGTCGGCGTTCCTGTTCAAGGCGGGAGCGAACGCGGAGATCGACACGAGTAAGCAGGGAACGATCTCCCACTGACAGGCGTGCGGGCGAGAGCAGTCTTATTGGCAGCGGTGCTGGTCGCCGGCGGGTGCACCGTGGCGACAGGCGGCGGATCGTCGAACGCGCCACCACCTGTGCGGGCATCGACGTCCGGCTGGGCCGATTCTGTGCTCGCGACGCTCACCCTCCGGGAAAAGGCCGCACAGATGGTGTGGCCAACCCTGCTCGGCGACTACACTTCGGGCGACTCGCCGCAGTGGCAGCACCTCACCGAATACATCAGGAACGAGAAGGTTGGCGGGTTCACGATATCGGTGGGGTCTCCAACAGAGGTCGCATCGAAGCTGAACGCGCTTCAGTCGATGAGCTCGATTC
>DASTGW010000593.1:0-2554 GCA_035718705.1 Terriglobales bacterium
TTGAGTGTCCGAAGTGCCGGTCGCTGAATACGTTGCCGATCAGCGGGGAAGAATTGGACATCGCCTACATCGAGGCGGAAGAGGAAGTGACAGCATGAGTCGCGTGGTAGTGGAAAAGAAGGTACTGAACGAGAATCAGGTGATTGCTGAGCAGTTGCGACGGCGGTATCGCGACAACGATGTGTTCTGCATCAACCTGATTTCGTCGCCGGGGTCGGGTAAGACGTCGCTGTTGGAGCGGACCCTGGAGAGGTTTCCGAGAGAGACTCGCGTGGCGGTGCTGACGGGCGATATCCAGACGGAGAACGATGCGATCCGGTTGGCGCGGGCGGGGTTTCCGACCAAGCAGATTACGACGGGCGGCACGTGTCACCTGGATGCGCGGATGATTGAAAAACATTTGGCAGACTGGCCACTGGAGAGCCTCGACATCCTCCTGGTCGAGAACGTGGGAAATCTGGTCTGCCCGTCCAGCTACGACCTTGGTGAACACGCCAAGGTCGTAGTGTTGAGCGTCACCGAAGGTGAAGACAAGCCGCTGAAATATCCGTCGATTTTTTTCAAGTCGGAGCTGGCGGTGATCAACAAGATCGATCTGCTTCCATTTGTGCCCTTCGATATCGTGATAGCCAGAGAGAACATCCTGATAGTGAATCCCGGAGCGAAGATTGTGGAAGTGTCCTGCACGACGGGCGAGGGGCTCGATATCTGGATGAAGTGGCTGGAGGCACGCAGGGAGAAGGCGGTGGGGGCGGCCGCGCGATAGTGAAGTCCCCGGGTTAGCTGCGCGAACCCGGGGCACGCATTCTGTTTCATCTCAGTCCTTAACTTTCTGCTTACGTTCTGGCCCTGCGTCGGTCTAATCCGACGAACGCGGCCCTTACCTCATCTGCCGCGTGGGGCAGATGAATCTCGTCGAAATAATCCGGCAAACCGTTGGAGCGATGCGCGCGCATAAACTGCGCAGCTTCCTGACGATGTTTGGGATCATCTGGGGCATTGCGTCGGTGATCATCCTGGTGGGGCTGGGCCGGGGCTTCAATACAGATCAGAAAAAGCGGATGCACACGATCGGTATCGACCTGATGATCGTGTGGGGTGGACGCACCAGCGCGCAAGCAGGAGGCTATGCGGCGGGGCGGGAAATCCATTTGAACATCAACGACGCGCGGCGGATCAAGGAAGAGGGCTACCTGTTCAAGACGGTGAGCCCGGAGGCGATTCGTCCTGTCTCGGAGGTGAGCCAGTTCAACGCGGCGCTGCGTCCGGTGCGGGGCATCTGGCCGGAGTATCAGAATTTCCGGTCGCTAACGGTTGCGGAAGGGCGGCTGATGTCGGCGGAGGATGAGGCGCAGGCGCATCGCGTGGTGATACTCGGGGTCGAAGCGGCGCAACAGTTGTATCCGGGGAAGCCTGCGATAGGAAGCACGCTGCTGATGGGAGGGTATCCGTACCAGGTGATTGGCGTGCTCTCGAAGAAGAAGCAGAACGGGAGCTACGGAAGCGGGCCGGATAACACCCAGTTGTTCGTGCCGTTTTCGTCGATGGCAAGAGACTTTCCACCCAACGCAAAATCATGGCAGCTGCCGGGGTACATCAACAATCTTGTGCTCGAGGTGGCCGATCCGGAGCAGCATGAGGCCGCGACGGCGCAGTTGTATCGCATTCTTGGCAGGGAACACCATTTCGATCCCAAGGACGAAGACGCGCTCTGGATCTGGAACACGTTGAAGGGCGCCAAGCTGAACGAGCGGATCTTCAATGTGATGACAATGTTCTTCGGAGCGGTGGCGCTGATGACATTGTCGTTGGGCGGGATCGGTGTGATGAACATCATGCTGGTGTCGGTAACGGAGCGCACGCGCGAGATCGGAGTGCGCAAAGCGCTGGGTGCGACGTATTCCGACATCCGCAGCCAGTTTTTCGCAGAATCGGCGGTGCTGACGTTGATTTCAGGAGTGGTAGGGCTGACGGTGGGAGTGGGAATCTGCGTAGCCATGCAGAATACGCCGTTGCCGGACTTTATCCCCGCGCCGGAGATTTCGCCGCTGGCGATTACGGCGTCGATCCTCACGCTGGGGTTAATCACGATGACGGCGGGCATGTACCCGGCGTCGAGGGCGGCGAATAAAGAACCGGTGGAGTGCCTGCGGTACGAGTAGGTATGCCGATCAAGGAAATCATCACCGAAGGATGGAACTCGCTGGTGCGCAACCGGCTGCGCTCGGTTCTTACGATGCTCGGCATTATCTGGGGCCTGGTCACGGTGGTGTTGCTGCTGGGCTACGGACAGGGCGTTGGCGAGAGCGTCCTGAGTGCATTCATGGGGATCGGGAACAACGTGTGCATCATGTGGGGCGGTCAGACGAGCATGCACGCGGGCGGCGAACGCGCAGGGAAGCGGATCAAGTTCAAATACGAAGACATCCAGTATGTCCGTGACGAAGTGCCGCTGGCGAGCGCGGTGAGCGCCGAGCAGGATGATGGGCTCGGGTACAAGTACAACAATCGCGTGGTGTCGGTGCAGACGAAGGCGATTCAGTATCCGTATGGG
>DASTGW010000594.1:0-15660 GCA_035718705.1 Terriglobales bacterium
CGGAATTTCACAGGCCATCGCTTCGATGAGAACCCGGCCGAATTGCTCCTTCCAATTCGAGGCGGTGCGAGAAGGAAGCACCAGCACATCAAGAGCGTTCATGTACTCGGGCATTTCCAGCGACGGTACGTGAGCAATCCACGTGACCCGGTCGCTGACACCGGCGTCCCTCGCAATTCGCCGCGACTGGGCCTCAAACGGACCACTCCCGATCAGAAGCAGGTGACAATCAGCAGGAAGAGATCTCAGCGAGCTGAGGAGATCCGCAATTCCCTTTTCCTCCAGTAGTCTCCCCACGTAACCGATTACGAAGGTATTTTTCGAGATTCCCAGTTCTTCACGTTTACGGCTGAGCTCAAGTTTGCAGAAAACTTCAGGATCAGTTCCAAACTGCGGAATCACTTCAATAGGTTTAGTGAATCCTTTTCGAATAGAAATCTCTTCAGCTTCTTTATTCCCAGCTATTAAAGCGTCAGCGTTCGCCAAAGCGTATCGTTCGAAATAGGAAAACGGGACAGGAAACTTCTTGAATATGTTCTGCCAAGTGTAGAGGATCGCCGGCTTTCGCTCTCTTATGCAACGACGCATGAACTGATACGTCACCAGACTCCAGGGTTCTTCGTCCAGATACACGAGGTCGTAGTCCAGTTGACCAATGGCCCCGGCGTAAAAATGAAAGTGGTTATGTCCACTCAGCCGGCATGGCAGAACTCGTAACTGGTACCCTTCCGGATTCGTAATTTCCAGGCGCTGTTTGCCCCAGCGTGGGGGGACGATGAGTGTGAGATCGATCCCCAATGCCACCAATTCGCGAAGTCGCGGCTCATACGAGGCAACAACCTGAGCCTTGGAGACGATCAGTACCTTCACTGCATCTCCAGCTCGATAGGTTCGCGTCCGGCGCTTGCGGGGACGGTGGCCACCTGCTGCCCACCCATGGAGCGAAGTCCCAAGGTGCGCGTCATCAGGCTCCAGTCATCAACTTCCAGAATGCGGAAAAGCACCAGCGATAGCGCATACACGCCGATCGCAACGGCAACCCGCGCTATCGATGAGAAGGGCAAGTAAAGGAGAGCCGCACCGGTCACGATGCCCGAGGCGCAGAATTGCAGCAGCAGTTGGGGTACGCGAGCCTGACGGAACAATTGGGACGTCTTGATGGTGCAAACTATCGCAAACGCGATATTCGACAGGAGCGCTGCCCATGCCGCGCCCATGAATCCGATCCGAGGCAACAACAGTATGTTCACAACCAGACCCATGATGAGCGCGCCGATAGCGGCGTACATATTGTGGCTTGCATGTCCGGCGGCAACGTTCACCCAGATCAGAAAGAAGTACAAGAACATGGGAACGATGCACCAGATCAGCAGCGACAAGACGAGAGCACCGGGCAAAAACTGTGGTCCGTAGATCAGCGTCACCAATGGCCGGCTGAAAGCGCTCACAAACAACGAAATCGGAATCGCCACCGTCATCACAAGCTTGGTTGAGAGCCTGAGTAGTCGCGAGAACTTAACAGGATCCTCAAGCCGAAGTTGAACCAGGGTGGGAAAGAGTGCGGCACCCAACATGGACGGAAGAGCCGAAAGCGCCTCTACACATTTGAATGCGCTTGCGTACCAGCCGATCTGTTCGCGGTCAAAACGAAATGCGGTCAACAGGACGAGATCCCATTTCAGGTATGTCGCGGAAATGATGATCGTGCCCGCCATTGGCAGGCCTGCCTTTAACAGGATCTTAATGGCGTTGGTGTTCCATTTTAGAGGGACGCGAAGGCAGCTTCTTCTGACCGCATACCATGCGACGACAAACGAAATGAACGTCGCCAGGCACATTCCCACGAGCACGAACTCAACCGACCGCAGCAGTAAGCCGACTACTCCAAGCGCAACCACGAGCAATCGATTGAAGACTTTGAACGCAGCCTCAAGTTCAATCCGGTGATAGGCATTCGTGACGTAGCAGATGTACTCCAGAGCCGCGTATAAGCCTGTGTAAACACCAGCCAGCAGCATGATGTACATATTGGGTAGGCGTGTTCCCATCAACCGGCCGCACAGTATCAGCGCGAGTAACACCAGCGGTATGCCGGCAAACAGTTTGAATGCCAACACTGCTCCGGCATCATCGTTCGCACTCTCCGGCTTGCTAATGACCCGCTGGACGGCAGCCATGTTCAGGCCCGGATCAAGAAAGATGATTCCGACAATCATCGCCGTGGTAATTGCGAGGTTGAGACTCCCAAACTCAGCCGCTCCCAACTTGCGTCCCACGATGACGAAAAACAGAAGAAAGGCCACTCGCGAGAACAGCTCGCCGACGAACTTGAAGCTGACGTCTTTGCGGATGATATGAAGCAAGAATATGGAATCACGGGCTCTAGTGTGGCCCGGAGGTAATAGTTATCGGTGAGTACCTTTACACGGTGCGCTGAACAATGATCCCAATCGAAACGCACATATGGCGCGCCAACCAACTGCGCTCGAAGAATTCGCCTCGCGGTTGCGGCAACAGCGAAGGACAGAGTTTATGACCATACATTCGAATGGTTCGAATGGACGGGACACGCCGAATCAACTTGCGCAATCGGCGTTCTGAGTACTGCGTCTCGTAGCTGACGAACCACTTCCCCATCGCCTGCATGACTTTCTTCTTCACTGTCCAGAGAGAGTAGGTCTGCGGAACATCGACGATGACAAAGCCACCTCGACGGGTGACTCTGATTTGCTCCTCGAGCATCTGGATAGGATCCGGAAAGTGCTCGAGCAGACCCTGACTGAACACAAGGTCGAACGTTCCATCCGCGAAGGGCAAGGAGAAGCCGTCGCCTTGAATGCAATCGATTTTGTCTCTGTAACTTTGTTGAATCCTCTGCAGAGCAATACTCGTCGGATCAACGACGTACGAGCGCGCACCAGCTTCCGCTAAACGGGCAGAGTCCACTCCTGAGCCCGGACCGACTTCCAGCAACGCTCGCCCTTCTAAGGTATCGAACAGCGACTTGATCTCGCGAACGATCGCCGGGTTTCCCTGATATTCGCGCGGATAATCTTTTCGTTCGAAGAAGGCCTGCCACTCTCGCGCCTCCGTTCCGATTGTCGTGTCCGTGGCAGTCATCGAGTCATTCACGAAGTGATCCATCTCCTTTTGCATTATTACTCCCAATCTCGCAAACGCAGAAATCTCGCGGGCTACGGAAGAACGGTGAACGCGAGAGAACCGCCCGGCACTCGGAAGATCTCTCGGCCAGACCGGAACTCATGCAACCATCGAGAGACCCCGTTAACACCAACCCGGCCATAATCGTGCCAGGCGATGACTGATCCCGGGTGAGAGCACTCGAGGGCTTTCAACGTGTCGTTCCGAACGTAGTCGTACGAATGAGCGCCATCGATGAAGAACAGGTCGACCTTGCCTTGAAATGGACTGTAGTCGAAGGAGGCGCTGTCGCCGTAAATGCACTTGATTCGACTGGCTTCCGGTCTGCCTTCGAACGCGAGTTGGCCGGTTGAGTGCTCCTGGACATGGATGCGATCCGACATGGTTGTCGTGAGCTTCGGCACGGATCCAGTAGGAAGGTCCAACGTATAGACTTCAGCGCGTGGTGCATTCGCCGCAAGGTGAAGTGCTCCCGAGCCGTGGAGCGTTCCGATTTCGAAGATGGTTTGAGGGTTCAGAATATGAGCCAGTGCACAGAGCCCGACCAGGTCTGCTGCAAAGGATGCGGTAGGACGGAACCACTCCTTCGCGGCCTCCGGATAGATGATCACCGGCACTGGATCTTTGATTCCGAACGCTTCCCAAGGCGCGCGCTGCGGCAATCCACCATTCGGATTCAGGGACCGCCGCAGGAACAGACACTCTGTAACGTAGTTGACCATCTCTCGCGGCTTACCCGCGAAACTCAAGGCAGCCGGACTTCCGGCCCACACCAGGTTTCGCGCCGCGATCATGACATCTCGAATCATTGAACTCTTATCTTTCCAGGCATCAGGCCGCGTTTGCGGCGAGACGTTTTTCCGGGCGCGACATCAAAGCCCGTTGCGCACCCACGCACATGCCGATGATCAAGAAATGGATGTGACCTTCGCCCTTAGTGAAATAGTGATACGACATGGCGAACCAAAACACCTCATAGGCTATGCAACCCATTAAGAGGGGTTTGATATTGGCACAACGCGGATCATCGATCGCTCGCCGGCCGACCAGGTAGATCGAGTAGCACAACCAGACGTAGGCTGCGAATCCGATGATTCCACCTTCGGCGAGTATGCCAATCCAGACATTGTGGGGATCCGCCGATTCCAAGCCTCCCATCTCGTCCGATGTGAGGAAGGAAGGCACCATGGTGACGAAATTCTTGGGCCCTACGCCGAGTAATGGATGTTCCGCGAACAGCTTGACCGCAACTCCCCAGACAGCCAACCGCGAGAGAAGCGTATTTCGTTTTTCAGTCTGAACATTTACTTCGGCGATGCGTGAGAATGTCTTCTCGCGCAATGGTTCGATGGTCGTTACGGCTAAAACACCAACCAAGATCGTTGCAATCACCCAGATGAGCAGGGCCTTTCTTCTTCCTTTTGAAATCCAGGAGACCACAATCGCCGATAGGACGAATGCCACCCAGGGAGCTCTCTCCTGCCCGACGAGTGCGCCGCCAAGGATCAGCAACATGATGGTGAAGTAGGTCCATCTGCGGGTGGCGTCTTTCTCCTGCGTAAACATGGCGAAGCAGATGGCGGCTCCGCTGCCCATGAACATCGAATACTTCTGGTTGTTGAAGAAAGTGCCGCGCGCGAGGTCCAGATCAGCGAACTGCCAAATTGCAATCAGACTCTCTAACGCGAATAGCGCAATGATCGACTGCAGGATTCTCTTGAGCAGCCTCGCGGAAGTGATCAGAGAGACACACCACGCAATCGCGACAAACTCAAACATCTGCACGATGGCCGCAGCCGCACGCAGCTTGTCACCCGCGAACACGGCAGAAGCTGCCGAAGCGAGGAAAAACAAAGCGAAAGCCCAGCCGAGCCTCTTTGGCAGTGATGGTAATCCTTTTATGAGCGCCCTGGCAGCTACCAGCAGCACCATGAAAATGACGACAACGTCCGGGTGAATGAACTCGACGGATTTAAGCTCGAAGAGCGGTTCCAGATCTGAAAGATATAGGCAGACTGCGATCGGGATCAGAACCCCGCAGATCGCAAGAATGCTCTGCGTTAACGGTCCTGCGTCTTTCTTTACCGCCTCCTGTCGGCTGGATTTTGCACGGCTGCTTCCTGCCCAGCCGAAAGCCTCCAGGAGTGGACGTGATTGGCTAGCGGTCGCCATGATCCGGGTGCGAGTCTCGAGAAGAACCGTTTCCGTTTAGCTTGTTGAATGCCGAGCCGAAGCGACCGTCAGTTTTTCGGTGAAAAGCTTTCGAAATCTCACGGTGAACATTCGTCAGGAATTCTTTATGGGGCTCGTGTTCGTCAACTTCTCTCCACATTTCCCGGCCGACGATCCAAACAGATCCTCCAACAAAGAAGAGGAACACAATCGTTATCGTCAGCAAAGTGCGGGGTGGAAAGGACCTCTTCTCCGGCCAACTGGCGCTATCGAGAACCTTGACGCTCGGCGTTTCTTTAGCTTCTTGAACTTTGGCCAATTCGTACTGTTGCGTGAGCGTCTCAAACACGACTTCCTGTACTTTCGCCTCGCGGAAAAGGTCAGCGTACTTGATGCCGACCAGGGGCAAGCTTCGAATAGAGGGATACGGAGAATCGGCAGGAGTTTCTGCGGCGGCGGTTTGACCCGTGCCAGAGAGCTTTCTGGATTGGCTCTGCAACTCGGCGACCCGCGCTTTTACCGATCGGACACGCACATTATCGTCCGTATATATCTGCTGTAAGCCTCTCAATTCCGACTGGGCTGCGATGATCTGGCCCTGAAGAGTGGCGGCGGCTTCCAGCATCGCTTTGCCCTGTTCCGGCAAACTGAGCGTTGCATTCTTGCTTGAGTATTGGCCTAGATCGAGTTCAGCCTGCTTCAGGTCTTTTTCGACTTCGCCGAGGCGCTCCTCCAGGAAGACTCGCTCTTTGTGCGCAGCGGTCGTGGACACTTGCGCCGTCAACCGGTTCAATTCGTCCACGTAAGCATTAGCGAGTTGTTGCGCGCGGTTGCGGTCGGTATCCGAAACTGAGATTTCGATGATTCCTGTCTTGCGATCCTCTGAAATATCGGAGCGGCCCTCGAGTTTCTTCCTCGTCGCTTCGTAGGTGGAGCGCCAGTAGACTTTGCGCAAGTCGAAACGATCAATCAGTCGATCCTGAACCGTCCGGCTTCCCAGAATGCCCACAAACAGCATTCCGGAGCCTTTCATTCCCAGCAAATCGCTGGCAAACCCTGAGGAAGAAGAGAGTCCCACTTTCGAAGTGATGGCCGAAAGCATCGCCGCCATTCCCGCGCCGGAACCTTGCTCGGGAGGCATCAAGTGCACAGTTGATTTGTATTGGGGCGGGATCAGCAAGGAGATGATTACGCCGGCTACCAGACCCGCCAGCAACGCCTTCTTCAGGGAACGACGATTCGCCCAGAGGGTCTGACTGATGGCGAGAATGGGCGTAACTTCCCCAGCTTCATGCTTGGGGGATTCCTGTTCCGCCAACGCGTCCAGAACTTCGTCTTGGGCTAAACGCCCGCGGTCAGTCACTTTCTTTCTCCACTTCGATATGCACGCAAAGTTTCGTGAATCACCGACTACTCCTTTTTCCACTTCGGCCAGTAGGTAATCTGCATCGCCGCGGTCATATTGCTGTGGGCGGCATCAGACAGAAATGGGAAGGTCCACTTTTCATACTGCAGGAACGAGCTGACACTCAGGTCGTTGCGCAGGAAGAAGTCCGCTTTCACATTCGCGTCGGTGAGCGAACCTCCTTCGAGGAACGATTTATCTACATGCTGGTTCCGGTATCCGAACTGAAGAGTTCGCTGTGGCGAGAAGTTGTAGGTGGTAAACGTTTGGATTCCGTATCCTTGACGACCAATCCAACTGGCCATCAGGTTGAGGTTGTTGGTGTAGCCTTCCCGGAACTTCGAATTGCTGTAGAAAAATCCCTGGTTTAATAATCCCGGCAAGTTCGTATACACGCCTTCCGCGCGGAAATCCAGCTTGTGGATTCCCGGAACGCGCGCCAGATAGAAACCGGGATTCATGGCTGAGCGTCGCGGATAACCCAGCGGCGAGATCTCATCGTCTGTCATGGAATCCAGGTAAACGGTTAGCCAATTCCTGATTCCTGGAACGCGGTAGGAAATGTCGAACGCCGACCGGCGATCCCCTGGGTCATTCGCAGCCCCCACCTGCTGGCCGGGAGTAGTGTTGCCGCGCGAAAAAAGACTTCGGAAAAATGAATCGGCCGTGAAATGCACCAAAGGCCCGCCGAATACGCCCGTTTTTGAAACACTGAACTCAAGATTTGGCGTGGGCTTAAAAGCGACCTTCTGACCTTCGATGTACGGTTGTTCGACATTCGGTCCAAACAATACAACTGCGCCTGGTTGCGTTTGCGCTTGAATGTACTGATGTCCGCTGAGTTTCCCGACAAAAAACTGGAAGCGCGTTGCACCAAGGAAAGGAACCTTCGACGGTGACGATGTACTGAACAGCACCATGGGGATAGATTCGGCATTGTTCGTGTACAACAACGAGCCGCCGCGAGTAGGTCCCCACCAGAAGCTCTGCTGGCCCGCCGAAAGTTGCATGTTCTTGAACGCAAACGCGACATAACCTTCGACGATTCGTCCTCGACTCACGCTGGGAAACGGATTTGCCGGTGGCACGGCTCCACCGATATCGGCGATAGCAATCTGCGCCTGCTGGCCAGGGTTGTATTGCTGGTTGGTGCCGGACCGCTGGTATTCGGCGCGCACATACGCCGCGAACGGACCTGCCGTCGCACGCATCGACGTGCCGAAAATCGCGTTGACACCTTGTCCGTAAGGCCGACCGTAATCGTTAATGAGGGTCTGGGCGAAGTGGTATCCGTCTCGCAGGGGTTCCCCCGAGATACCGGTGATCCTGGTGTATACCGATTCGACGTCCGCTCCGAGGTTGGCTTCACCACTCCGTCTTCTAAGCTCTGGCGCGAACTCATTCGCCAGGACTCTGTAGTCGGGGTCTACCGTGGAATCTGCGCCGGTAACGGGCATGCGATTTTGATACTCGTCAAGCAACCGGGCGCATTCCATCCTGGTCCACGGTCGCATGTCTGAGAAGGCCGTACCAATCTCACCTTTCGCTGCTAACCGATCGAAGACAGCGTATACCCAGCTATCGAGCGGCACATAAGGCGAACCCATGTTCGCAGTGGCGCGACTCGGCGATTCTTCTTCCCGCACGAACGATCCATACAGGTAGTCCGTCTCGTGTTCGCGTTGGTACCTGCGCAGTGCCTGGCGTCCAAAGTAGTAACCCAAGGCCGAGCCCACGAACGCATCGGACGTGAAGTGCTGCTGTCCAACCACGCGAGAAAAGCTGATCAGCCCGGCACCGCCAAACAGCCCGAGTTTTGGAATGATTCCCGGGTATCGACCTGCGAACACGGTTGCGACGGACCACACCGCTGCAGAGTGTTCTGACGGAAATGACTGTCCGCTGCTGAAGAAATCCCCTTTACCGTTGCCCTCGGTCGGGCGTTGACGAGCAAGGGCGTATTTCAACGCGTAGGTCGTAATGAGACTGTTCAAACCACTCTCTCCCGCTAACCACGCGGTGTCGGAGAGATAAGTCCTGTGGGACATTTTACCGAGCACATAGCTCCCGCCGACCAGTCCGCCATAGGCCAATGCACCGTAATTCGACAGGCTTTTGAACCGTTTTATCGTGTTCGGATTCTGTGGGAGCGCATCCTTGATACTTTGGTCGGCGGATATCAGGCCACCCGTGACGATTCCAAACGGCACCGCCCAATAGGCGTCATCCAACCGCATACGCGACGGCCAACTCCAGAATTCCTTCTGTCCCAGATAGATGTCTCGCGGCAGCGAGCGCTCTAGCGAAGCTGGTGCTTTATTCTTTGGTTCTTCGTAGACGGAGTTCGCCGCCGATTCCCTCGAGCCCTCGTCGGATTGCGTTGGACAGGAAGCAGGTTCTCCCAGCAAGTCGTGACAGGGAGTCTCTCGAGTAATTGTTTCGTTGGAACTTACCGGTGTAACCGAAGGACCTTTGCCCAAAGGTCTGTGGCCGCCGTCGTCGTTATCAAGAGATACAAGATCGTTCTTGCGAGTTGTTATCGCATCTGATTTTTCGTCGGATGGACATGGAACCTGCTCGCCCGATAGGTCAACACAACTTCGGTGCAAAACTGCTGCGCTCTTCTCTGCTGACTGCTTAACGGTTCGATCGGCTTCTCCGGGACAAGGCACTGCTTCCCCGGACAGATCGGTGCAACTGCGCACAGCATCCGTTTCCCGAGCGGTACTCCCCCTATGTTTGTCAGCAAAGGACGCTGGCAGAAACAGCATGCATGACGCCAGCATTAATACAAACGGCTTTACGACTGTCTTGCTCACGAAGTTTTGTTTACCTGGTTGCGACTGCAGCCGTGAAGGCGATTTGCGAAAGGATTTGAGCCGCCTGCAGGAACGTCCTCAGTGATGAAGACCCGGTGACGAATTTCTCGGGGACGATGATGCTGTCGCCCGGGCGGAGTTTCAGGCTCTTCACACTGCCTCCCCACCACCCGCCGAAACTGTCTTTCCCTACCAGCGAGCCATCCGCGCGAACCACGTAGAGTTCCTTCGTATTTGCCAGTCCCGTAGGACCACCTGCTTGCTTCAGGTAATAATCAGCTTCCTTGCCCGGCACGTAAGTGACAGCATTCGAGTTGTAGACCTGGCCAAGAACCATGATGAAATAAGGTCGCTTGGGAACGACGATGCTGTCACCGGGACGAACCACTACGTCTTCCACCGTTCCTTCCCACTTGGAGATATCAGGTGAGATGTGGATGACCATACGTCCGCTCGCTTGCTGCGATTTCAATGCGCCGAGTACCTGCTGTTGTTGCATCATCGCGGCCTGCACGATGCCCGCGCCTTCTGCCGCTGCATCTGACGCAACCCGAATATTTCCTCCGCCCTCGATACGCTGAATCAGTTCCTGGCGGTTTTTTTCAGCAACCTCTCGCACCTGTACGCGTTCAAAAACAGCCCCGTAGGCATAGGCGTCGGGGCGGAAGCCTCCTGCACGCTTCAACACCGAGCTCAGGCGTTCTCCTTCTTCAATTCCGTAGACACCGGGATGAACAACTTCACCTTTTACGTTGATCGTGCCGCCAACATCCTTCCAGCCCCCAATCATGCGGATGGTAAGAACGTCGCCATCGCGCAAACGGTAATCGGTGTCTTCTTCGCCGGACATCGCCTTCGAAATCGCAACTTCGATGTGCTCGCCTACGATCTTCTTTCCATTCTCAATCACGTAACGCGAAAGATCAGCAGAGTCTTTGTAAGCGCTGCGCTTGAACCCTCCCGCCATGCGGACCAGGCCAGCTGCGGTTAAATCGGATCCAAGAGGATATTTTCCCGGATGAGCAACTTCGCCTTCGACGGTAACCGCGGGTGGATCAATTCTCGCCATGCTGCGATGCACGATCACACGATCCTTGGGCATCAGCATGATGTCGGCGGATGTGTCTCCCTTCAGGGCGAGTCCGAGGTTTGCGCTCATCACTTTCAGTTTGCCATCTTCGGTGGAGCGAATGATCTGTGTGTCGCCCAACATCGCATCGGGTGTCACGCCGCCCGCGAGATAAACAGCGTCGCTCAGGCGCGTCGCGCCATTTGTGCGATGCACTCCCGGCTCGCGCACCTCGCCGTTGACGGTGATGGTCGGAGAGTCTTCAAAGTCAAACCGACCGAACACACGTACCGTGTCGAAAGGTTCGAGTTTGAAGTCCTGCGCCGTTTGCGATGACAGTGCTTCAGCGAGATTGAATGGAATCACGACGGGCCGGAAGTCCGGCTTGCTCAAGCGAATGATCTCAGCGTGTTTCGTGTATGGCTCGGGCAGCAGTTCAGCGTAGGACTTGATGAGATCGGCGACCTTCATTCCGGGTTGATAGGTGTACTTACCCGGCCGAAATACGTGCCCTTCGAGATACACGGTTTTGTCGCTGTAAGGCAAGATGGGCGAAATGCGAACCGCGTCACCATCCTGGATCTTGAAATCTTCCAGTGCTTTCGCGACCTGTTGCTGATCGTTTGTTTCCGGAATGTCCAGGCTGAGCATCGATCGGCTGGAATGCGCGACCACCCGTTCCACATCAATGTGCCTCAACGTACCGGTTGGTAAAACGCCACCAGAGAGTTGCAGCACCTCGGCCAGATTTTGCTCACCATTTAATTCATAGATCGCGGGACGGCGCACCATGCCTTCAACTTTGACCTGCGGTCCGATCGGCGGAACCAGAATGGTGTCGCCTGGTTGGAGCGGCTTAATGTCGTCTCTAATACCGTTGAGCAGCAGATCGTAAAGATCGACTTTCTGGACCAACTCTTTGCCGCGTAAATGTTGAACGACTCGTAAAGAACCATTCTGAGTGGGACCGCCGGCAGCATACACGGCATTTAACGGAGTGGAGAGCGCACTAATGTCATAGGGACCAGGACGCTGCACATCGCCGACGACATAGATCCGGACGTTACGCAACCGCGCGAGCGAAACATCCGCCTGAATGTCCTTGAATTGTGTACGCAACAGCGCCTGCACGTCATGCTGAAGTTGCCCCATCGACTTGCCGGCCACCATCATGGAGCCAACTTCTGGCAACGCGATTCGTCCTTCGCGGTCGACAGTGCGGGTCAACCTTTGGGAAACCCCTCCCCAAAGTTGAATGTTGAGTCCGTCTCCCGGTCCAATCACGTATTCCGGACCGACCGGCAGATCCATCGGCAATTCTTCCAGATTGCCTGTCCCGTTCCGAAATACGCTGATCGCGAAACGATCTACGGTTGGTTGTTGCTTCGATACCTGGGAATAAATGTCGTAGAGAGATGGAACGTCGGCGTAAGGGTTGGGACGTCGCCGGATGGCTGTTGTCTCGACATAGTTCGTTCCGGCTCCCGTGTTAGGTCGCGCGGAAGTCCTCGCCGAACTCGGAACGTTGAGCGAATCTCCCGCCGGAGAAACGTCAACAGGCGCGGGGATGCTGGGCAGCCCCGATCCCATTGCGCCCGCGCCGTTGCTTTCCTTCAAACTTGCTAACGACGTGCCACCACCCTGCCCTAAGACCGCTGGAAGATCGGTAGGACTGATGTGTGAAAGCTGGCTCGATGGATCTAACACGTCCGGAATATCTCTGTCGGGTGAAGTTGCCGCGGCTCGTTGAACCTGCAACTGTGGAGAAGGCGCCGCAGGAGGTCCCGCTGGATTGATTCCTGGTTGTTTAGGACGTTGCGGCGATTCCACCTGGCCGGGATGACTCAAAGGATTATCTACGTAAATGTCCTGATCCAGACCGCGTGGCATGGAAGAACGCCGATTTCCCGGGGAAGGTTCTTCCCCTGCGTTCGGAGCTTCTTCGGACGCTGGACGTTGTCCGGCATAGCTCGAGCGAGCCGCCAACTGCCGCTCAATCTCGTGCGTGGCCACGATTTGGACGTTCCGATCCTCCTTGACCAACTGCAGCACAACCGCGTCGGTGAGATCGGCGGGGTCGAGCAGTCTTCCCTGCTCGTAAGCCTTGCGCACCAGTGCTCGCTTTACCTCCAGCATCATCATTGGCTGGGAGCGAAGAACCGTTTCGATTTGCTCAGGGGCCAGTGTGACTTGGTCCGTCAGGGCGCGCTCTTCTTTGTCGACTCTGACTTGCCTTTCGGTGTCGTATTGTTGCGCGGGGCTCGATCCGCATAACGTCATCAGGCAGATCGCGAGAAGCGACCACGCCGGAAACACGACACGAAGAATTCTGGTTTTGCTGAGCAGAGCTGGAGCGAGCGGAATCAGTGTTTTCATGATTTTCTGAATTTAGGTGATCGGCTAGGAAGAACCGTTGACTCGATCGAAGTGAGGACGCGTGACTCCATGCAGCCAGATCTCCAGCAGAGAACTAGTCTGCGATTTTGTTGTCTCGGGGGTAGATGCGCCGCGCATCTGGAAGTCCGAAGACATGCGGTCATACACCAGCAATGCAACTAGCGCCTTGGCCATGACCGTCGGATCGGCTTCACGGATCGCGCCTGTGGTCATTTGTTTCTGGAGACAGTCCGCGAGCAGGCCGTAACAGCGGTCCATGTGCGGCGACAATGATTTACGCATGTCTTCCGGGTTTTCCAGCGCGGCGAAGAAAACAAGGCGGATGAATTCGGGATCAAACACCTGCTGCACTTCTTCCGCAAGAGCGCGGAACGTCTGCTCGTCTTGCAGACTGAAGTTGGAAGAAATTCCCAGCGCCGGAGCTTTTTTCAGCTTGCTTTCGAGTACTTCCTTGTAAAGGGCCCGTTTGCTGTTGAACAGGCGAAAGACCGTAACTTCGTTGACCTTGGCGCGGTTGGCGATTTGACGCATCGACGTGCCGCGAAAACCGTTGGTCGCAAAAAGCTTGGCCGCAGCTCGTAACACACGATTCTTCGTGGATCGGCTGCTCTCAAGCTTTAAAGATGGAATAGACCGCGGCATTGGGATCTCCTGCGGTGCCCCACAAGGGAAACGGGCGGTTGGTGGGCGCACTCCCAACGATCAGTGCGCCGTGATTCGGGTCAACTACAGATATGTGAGCGGAGAAAAGGTGAGCGTGTCAGTTTTCGTGTTGCATTTACAGAGGAACAATATCAAGGGCATCCACTTCAACCGCAACGGATCTCTCGATCAAGTGGATCGAGATCACCAGTCGGCAACGCCCTTTCTTGCGAGCGAGAATGCCTTCCGTGTCTGCCAAGGGTCCGCTTTGAATGCGAACGCGGCGGCCGACACTGAGATAGGGATGAGGTTCGACGGCGCCATCATGCGAGACACATTGACGCAGGCTGTCGATTTCGGCCGGCTCGATCGGCGTAGGTTGCCCACGCACACCGACCAAATCCAAGACGCCGGAAAATTTCACCACCCGCATTTTTTCACGCGGATCGATGTGAATGAAAACGTATCCCGGAAACAACGGCAGGCTCACCGTGGCAGTACGGTCTTGCCAACGATGCCTGGACTGATACAGCGGTAAAAAACATTCCAGATTGGAATTCGTCAGTTGCAGCGCCACCTTCTTCTCGTGTCTGGACATCACATGTGCCGCAAACCAACGAGTGTCCGGTGCGGGTCCCGCGATGAAGTTATCCACGGGAGGAACTGGGGTTGGAGTGATCATCTTCATCATCCCGATACAGCTCCGCCACGTCACTTACAAAGACCTATCTGACCTTGGGCCTTGTTTATGAACCACTTAAGCTGTGGATTCCCCACTTCTGAGAAGCTGTAAGTGTATGTAGCAGAGACGCGAAACCGATACCGATAGTTGCTCTCTAATTTTGTAATTTCTGTGGAATTTGGTTGGCGGATTTCGCAGTCGAGTCCGCAGAGATCGTCTTAGTCCAAGACGGTAACAGTTGTAATATCAGACATTTACAGGCAGCCATCTTAATATCTTCAGCCTAGTACTGTGCGCAATTGCTCACTGGCGCAATAAACATCTTTCTTGCTGTGAGTTCCTAGTTCGAAGGACTTTACCTAACATACACAAAATCGCGTTGTTCGACACGCAAGGCGGCGCATTTTTACGAAATCCGGAAATTTCAACGGAACCAGAAGACGGAAAGAAGCACATCCGACCTGGCAGCGAAAGCAGGTGTCGCCCTCGGCTCCTACAACCCATGAACAAGCTACTGGCAGCGAGAACAAGCGATATCGATTGTATCGCGTTGAGATATAAAAGCGTGTCTACCACAGATCTCGCCGTAACGAGCATAAAACTCAAGCTTGTTTCGACAATCGTTCAACTACGGGACACGGCGCTCTCGAGTACCTTTGAAAGCAGCCTTCACCGTCTGCGAATCTCAACGCCTTATCCGAACCGACTTGACCCCTGTACGCGTGCGCTAAGTTCTCGTGACCTTCAGTCATCTTTTCCGAAGGCACGTAGAGCCCATATCGTCGGGAAGTATGTTTTTCTCCTGGAAAAGGATTGCAAGGCGATCAACGCGACAGTGGGTCACTCTTCCCGTCAGGATCGGCGTCGCCAGTTCACAGGTCGAAGGGACAACACTTAATGTGAGTGAACACGGCATGTTCTTGTTTGCTGCAATGAACCTTTCGGTAGGAGCAGCGGTCGAGATCGCATTTCGCCCTCTAGGCATGAACAAAAGCCTTAGTCTCTGCGCCATAGTGCGACGCAAAGCGATGTATCTCTATGGAATTGAATTTCTCCGTCCAGTTGTTGCCGGCGTTCTAAAATCACCATTCCCGCAGGCTTACGAAGATAAAACGGCCGATCCCCCTACCGCACGGTGAATCCATCGTGCGATAAAGAATCGGTTCACAGAGCCATGGCTATACGAGCCGCATGGAACGCGGCAGCAGGTGCCTTGTAAGTTTTGGAAAAGAATGGCTCCCCTTCCTCAGCTCTTTTAGAACCCTTTGCCTCGCGCCAGCCGGTGAGGCGAAGGCTACGTTGGAAGGGATCG
>DASTGW010000595.1:0-6097 GCA_035718705.1 Terriglobales bacterium
CATCTCCTAGAAGGACAGCTGCAGCCGATTCATCAGCGCTTTTTCGGTGGGGCGGTTGCCAACAATGGCACCGCGGTTGAAGTGAGTCTGGTCGTAGTCGAACAGGAGTTTGGTGTATTTATTCAAATACCAATTCACGCCGACCGACCACGTCTGAGCAGAGGTTGCGGACTTGGTGATATCGGCAAAGCCGCTTGCAAAGGCATCGCGATCGATCGCGAGATCGGCGTAGCGGGCTACAAGCTCCCATCCGCCGATGCCGCCGCGCGTGCCTTCGAAGTTGCGGCGCGGCGGACCATGTTTGAATCCGTTCTTCTCCCCGGTGAGAAAGTACGAAGTGGAAACCTGCCAGGCATGATTGGCGATTTCGCCGGCAGCAGTTCCCTTCGCGACTTGCTGATTGGATTGCACGTATTCGCCAAGAACGCCGAAGGGGCCGTAGTAGAAGTATGCTTGCGGCGAATAGCGGAGGTGGCGTCCGGCGGCGGCGACATTGTTCGCGTACGTGAAGAACGTCGCCTGGCCACTGCTTTTGAAGGTTGGCAGAACGGCGCCTTCCTGGCGCCCGGTGGTAACAGACGCACCGAAACCGAGTCCCTGAAGAAGATGACCCGGACGCTTGGAGAACGGCGTGGCGAAGATGCGGCCGGCGAGGTCTTTGCCGTCGTTGGTGTCATTGTCGATCATGGCGCCGTCAGCCGCGCCGTTGAAGACGCCAACTGCATAGTTCACGTTGGCGATCTCGCCCCAGAACTGCACCCCCTGGTCGCGCTGCGGAACAAGGTTGGTGGGCAGCGCGCGCTCGACAAAAAGGGTGTCAACATCGGCCTGAAGACGTTCGAGCCCGACCGGCGGCTTGAACTTGCCGGCGCGGAGGATGGCCTTGGGGTAATAGCGGAGGTCGAGGTACGCATCCTGGAGTACGACTTTGCCTTCGGCGAAGTCGGGGACGAGATTGAAATCAACGAACTTGAAGATGGTTCCGGAAACGATTGGACGAACGCGGCGAAGAACAAAGCTGTCTACGCCAGCGTGGATGCTGTCGTCGTAGAAGGAACGCGAGTCTGCCTGAAGGTGACCGCCGAGTTTGAGTTGGAAAGATTTGTCGGCTGAGCGAAGGAAGAAGCCGTCTTCGCCGGCACCGACGACGGGAGCTTCCTTCTTCTTGGCCACGAGTTCTTCCTGCTCGAGTTCGCGGTTGCGCTCGAGAATACGAAGCTTCTGATCGAGAACATCGAAGCGGTCCGTGGAGGTAGAGTCCGCGGAGGGCGCTTTTACGGTCGCGAGTCGAGCTTCAAGATCGGTGAGGCGCTGCTCGAGACGCTGGAGGCGCTGTTCAACTGACTGTACTTCCGTGTTCTGCGAATAAAGAGGTAAGGCGAAAGCCGCCAGCAGGAGCACGAGAATCACGCGAAGGACACTCGCGTGATCAAGGAACGATTTTTTGTTCGTGCTGTCTGACATGACTTGCTACTCTCCTTCGCTACTCGGCCGGTTTTGAAAACGTGTGAATTCCGCATTCAAGTTTGGCGCCTGCCCAGCGACCGGAACGTGGATCTGCGCCAGCGGCAGGGATCGCGGTACACGGCTCGCATCCGATGCTGCGATAGCCAAGATCGTAGAGTGGCAAATACTCGATCGCGTTCTCAGTGGTGTAGGTCCATACCTGGTCCCAGGACCACGCAGCGAGCGGGCTGACTTTCAACAGAGACTTCTCACTGGGCAGCACATGCGGCTCGACGATCTTTAGATTGCGCCGTGTGGGCGATTGCTCACGACGCAGGCCGGTAAACCAGATGTCGAACGGTTCGAGCGCGCTCATGAGCGGCTCGACTTTGCGTAAATGGCAGCAGCGGCTGGGGTCCGTCTGGTTAAGGATTCCGAACTGAGACTCCTGTTGAGCAACGCTCTGCTCGGCTTCGGCGTTGATCACGTTCAGATTCCACTTCTTCGCGATGCGATCCCGATACGAGATGGTTTCGCGAAAGTGGTATCCGGTCTCAAGGAAGATGACTGCGATGTCGGGCACGCGCTGCCGGAGCAGATCAACGACAATCATGTCTTCCGCCTGGAAGCTGGAGGTGATGCACGGAACTCCGCTCTGGGCAGACAGAACGCGGTCGATGATTTCCGCCGGGCTTAAGGTTTCGAAGTTGACAGTGGCAAAAGCGGTGCTCATCGGGATCTCCCTGAGAGGAGCGTCCGCTCACGCCATTCGCGAATTCTTGAGGCAAGAGATGCTACCTGCGGAGTGACCGATTGCGTCGCATCACTTTCGAAGAATGCGTCAGCCCCCAAGATTCCCAGGATCGCTTCCTTTGCAGGATGCTCACGTGCAGGGCTGACAAATATCACGAAGATGCCATTTGCTTTCAAAGCGGAGGAAATGGCAGCGAATTCCGTGTTTCGGAAGCGCGCTACATCGATAACAGCGACATTCCAGTCGCCGTCGAAGAGAACACGTTCAAGTGATTGTGCGGCAGCGACGTTGGTGAGCCACGCTGCACCGGGCTGGTGACCGAAGCGCTCGCGCCGCTCGTTAGAGGAAACCGCTTGCGACGATTCGACGATGCCCTGGTCCGTTGCCGTGGTAACGGACTCGATCATGCCGGCAGCAACGGTGGCGTTCGAGATCGGGTCGATCAGGATGAAGCTGCCGGTTAGGTGGATCTTGCGGTAGGGGTCGAAGAAAAGCGGTAACGTGGTTTCGACCTGCACCTTGGCAATGTCGTTCATTTCCAGTGTGTCAGCGGGGACGCCGTTGAGCGTGTTCACATCGATTCGCTGTCCAGACGGTCGAATCCGAGCACGAACGGTGCGCGTGTTGTGTTTCAGGATGTAAAGCTTCTCCCGGTCGAGTGAGTTAGCATGCATCCAGACAAGGGTGGCATCAAAGTAGCGCGAGACCTGCGGTGAGGACGTGGCGATGATCATGTCGCCGCGGCTGATATCGATCTCGGTCGACAACGTCAGCGTTACTGACTGGCCAGTGCGGGCTTCATCTCGATCGCCGTCGAAGGTCACAATGGACTTGATGGTGCTGGTTGCGCCGGACGGAAGCACCGTGACTTTGTCGCCGGTGCGGAAGATTCCAGAAGCCACTTGCCCGGCGAATCCACGGAAGTTGGCATCGGGACGGATGACGTATTGGACAGGGAAACGTGCGGGCGCTTCTTCCCACGGCTCAGTGTTGGATTCGAGTTCTTCGAGGTATTCGAGGAGCGCTGGTCCGGTGAACCAGGGCATGCGCGTACTGCGACGCACGACGTTATCACCTTCGAGAGCGCTGATCGGCACCGGGTAAACGCTGGCCAGGTTGAGCTTTTCGGCGAGCTCGGCGAAGTCGCGGGAGATGTTGTCGAAGACTTCCTGCGAGTAAGCAACCAGGTCCATCTTGTTGATGGCGGCAACGACGTGGCGAATTCCGAGGAGGCTCGCGATGTAAGCGTGTCGGCGGGATTGCGAAAGCACGCCTTTGCTGGCATCAATGAGAACGATGGCGGCGTCGGCCGTCGAGGCACCCGTGACCATGTTGCGCGTGTACTGCTCGTGACCGGGAGTGTCGGCGATAATGAACTTGCGACGGGGCGTGGTGAAGTAGCGATAGGCGACGTCGATGGTGATTCCCTGCTCACGCTCAGCGCGCAGGCCGTCAGTGAGCAAAGAGAAATCGATGGGGCCATTGGCGCGATTGACTTTGCTCTTCTTGACAGATGCGAGTTGGTCCTCGTACACGGCCTGGCTGTCATAGAGCAGACGGCCAATGAGCGTGGATTTGCCGTCGTCGACGCTGCCGGCAGTGGTGAAGCGCAACAGGTTGTTATGCGCGGCGCTCAAGCTTGCCGCGGCAAAAGAGGCAATGGGTTCCAGATTCGGCGCAGCCATTAGAAGTATCCCTCACGTTTCTTGAGTTCCATGGAGCCTTCCTCGTCGTGATCAATGACGCGGTTTTCGCGTTCAGAACGGCGGAACGAAATCATTTCGTCGATGATCTTGGGAACGGTGTCGGCGTCGGAGAGGATCGCGCCGGTGCACGGTGCGCATCCAAGGGAACGCATGCGGCACTTCACCATCTGTGTCTTCTCCCCGGGGAGCAGGGTCACGCCGCTTTCGAGCAGAAGGATGGAGTTGCCACGAACGACGACTTCACGTTCCTTTGCGAAGTAGAGAGGCACGATCGGAATGTTCTCGGCGTAGATGTAAAGCCAGATGTCCAACTCGCTCCAGTTCGAGAGCGGGAAGACGCGAATGCTCTCGCCCTTGTGGTGGCGTCCGTTGAAAAGATTCCAGAGCTCGGGGCGCTGATTCTTCGGGTCCCATTGACCCATGGAGTCGCGGAAGGAGTACACGCGTTCCTTGGCGCGAGACTTTTCTTCGTCGCGACGAGCACCCCCAAAAGCCGCGTCGAATCCGCCTTCTGCGAGACCGTCGAGAAGTGAGCGCGTCTTGAGGAGTCCGCAGCATTTCTGAGTGCCGAGCACATAAGGGTTCGCGCCGTCGTTCAAAGCTTTCTGATTTTTGTGAACGATGAGCTCCGCGCCGATCTCTTTCGTGTAGTTGTCGCGAAAGGTGATCATCTCCTTGAACTTGTAGCTGGTGTCGATGTGAAGGAGCGGGAACGGAATCTTTCCGGGATAGAAGGCCTTTTGAGCCAGGCGAAGCATGACCGACGAATCTTTGCCGATCGAGTACAGCATCACCGGTCGCGCGAATTCGGCAACGGCTTCGCGTAGGATGAAGATGCTCTCGTCTTCGAGCGTCTTCAGGTGATCGAGTTGCGACGACTTGAGAGTGGCGGTGGCGGTGCTCATGCGATCGCCCCTTCCTGAGTATTGGTGTTGCGGTCCCTAATCTGCTGGGTGAGTTGGGCTGACAGATGAAGCGGGGCAGCGCACTCGCCGACAATCAACAGGGCTGGAGCTGGCAAAGCTTCATGGGTGGTGAGGGCTGCCAGTTGTGTATGCAGCACACTTTGCGTTGGGCGACTCGCCTGCGAGACGATGGTGCATGGTGTGTTTACACTTAATCCGGCGTCGACGAGACTGGTCGAAATTCCGGAATAGTCGGTGCCCGGCATGTAGATCACGAGCGTAGTGCCTGCCGTGACAAGCCGCTGCCATTGCACCGATTCGGCTTCTGAAGCACGGTGACCGGTGGTGAAGAGAACACTGGCGGCAAAGCGACGATCGGTAAGTGAGATTCCAGCCGCGGCGGCGCTAGCGAGAGCGGAAGTGATTCCGGGAACGATCTCGTAAGAAATGCCAGCTTCGACGAGGGCTTCGATCTCTTCTCCGGCGCGCCCGAAGATGGAAGGATCGCCTCCCTTGAGACGAATGACGGTTTTCGCTTTTGCGGCGTAGGCGACTAGCAGTGAATTGATTTCCGATTGCGTGAGCAGCTTGTGTCCGCGACGCTTGCCGATGTCAATGAGAGTTGCACTGTGGTTCACGAGCGCGAGAATTTCGTCGGAGACGAGGGCGTCGTGAAGAACGATCTCGGCACGCGAAAGCAGGCGAACAGCCTTCACGGTGAGGAGATCGGGATCGCCCGGCCCTGCGCCGATGAGGAATACCTTACCCATGGACGGCCTCTTTCTGCTGATCGGAGTGGAAGAGCTGAAAACCGTCGTAGCCTTGTTGTGACGCGATCTGGTGGAGCACTTCGCGTCGGCGCTCGGGTTCGATCGCGTGGCGGAAAAGGACCTCACGGACACTGCCAAGCCAGGCAAGCCACTCGGAGTACTCCTCGCCGAAGCGCGCTTCCAACTCGGCGCGAATGCGCTGCGCGAGTGCGGGGCTCTTGCCGTTGGTCGAAATGGCGATCTGCAAGTCGCCACGACGAACGACGGCGGGATAGTAGAAGTCGCAGCGCTCAGGCTCGTCGACGGCGTTGCACAGGATGTTCTGCGCGGAAGCTGCGTCGTAGATTTGCTGATTGATGGCTGGATTTCCGGTGGCGGCGATGACGAGAGCAGCGTCTCTTACGTCTCCAGCGGCGAAGGAACGCAGGTGCAACTCAATTTGTTTCTGCTTCGCTAGTCGAGTGAATTCAGCGCTCGCGGTCTCAGCGACAACAACGACTCTTGCTTTGGCATCGA
>DASTGW010000596.1:0-5475 GCA_035718705.1 Terriglobales bacterium
GCACCGTCATCTATGGCTCCGTTCGCCACGCCAAGCCGCCATCTTACGCGTGCGTTCCGAGATCGAGAAGGCTATGCACGACTTCTTCGACGAGCGCGGCTTCATCCGCACCGATCCACCCATTCTGACTCCAGCTGCGTGCGAAGGAACGACAACGCTCTTCCCGGTTGATTACTTCGACGACCAGGCCTTCCTGACACAGTCGGGCCAGCTCTATGTTGAAGCCACAGCAATGGCACTCGGCAAGGTGTACTCGTTTGGCCCGACGTTCCGTGCGGAGAAGTCGAAGACACGTCGTCACCTGACTGAGTTCTGGATGGTGGAGCCGGAAGTCGCGTTCGCCGAACTCGACGACATCATGAAGCTGGCGGAAGACTTCATCAGCTTCATCGTGGCTCGCGTGCTGGAGCGCCGTCGTCCGGAACTGCAGGTTCTGGAACGCGATATCGCGAAGCTTGAGAACATCAAGGCTCCGTTCCCCCGTATCAGTTACGACGAAGCCGTGCAGATGCTGCAGGAAGGTCACGCCAAGGGTGAGGTCGAAAACAAGTTCGAGTGGGGCGGCGACTTCGGCTCACCGGACGAAACCTACATCTCAGCGAAATTTGACCGTCCGGTGATGATTCATCGCTACCCAGCGGTGGTGAAGGCTTTCTACATGGAGCCGGATCCGAAGCGCCCCGAAGTCGCGCTCTGTTGCGACGTTCTCGCGCCGGAAGGCTACGGCGAAATCGTCGGCGGGTCACAACGCATGTCTTCCTACGATCTGCTGATCTCTCGCATCCACGAGCACGGACTGCCGGAAGAAGCGTTTAAGTGGTATCTGGATCTGCGAAAGTACGGCAGTGTGCCGCACGCCGGTTTCGGTATGGGCATTGAGCGCGCGGTGTCCTGGATCTGTGGACTCGAGCACGTGCGCGAAACGATACCCTTCGCAAGAATGCTGTACCGGCTTTACCCCTAGCAAAAGTAAGATGGACAAAGTGAGGGTGAAATCCTTTATTTTGTCCTTCGTCCTTATTTATGGCTGAAAACACGAACGAAAAGATAGGAACAGCCGCAGTCAAAACTCCCGCCCCCTACGGCATTACGCCGAAGAAGATCCGCGTGATCGGCGTGCCGCTTGATCTTGGCCAAACACGCCGCGGCGTGGACATGGGTCCTTCCGCCGTTCGCGTCGCTGGCCTTGAAGCGCGACTCGAACAGCTGGGGCACAAGGTGGAAGATGCGGGCAACGTGTCGGTAGCTCTGGCAGAACAAAAGAAGTCGGGCGATCCGAACGCGAAGTATTTGAAAGAGATCACCTCCACCTGCCAGAAAGAAGCCGAGCTTGTTATCAAGTCGCTCGAAGCCGGTGAAGTGCCGATCGTGATCGGCGGGGATCATTCCGTTGCCGCAGGGACCGTTTCCGGAGTGGCGGAATTCTTCCGCCGCAAGAACGAAAAAGTCGGGCTGATCTGGATTGACGCGCACAGTGACATCAACACCCCTGACACCTCTCCGAGCGGCAACGTTCACGGCATGCCGCTGGGAGCGATCATGGGACTCGGCCCTGCCGAACTGGTAAACCTGTTTGGCTTCACCCCGAAGGTGGCGCCCGAGAATTGCGTGCTGATAGGCATTCGCGATGTGGACGCCGCCGAGCGCGAGAATATCCGCCGTGCGGGCATCGAATTCTTCACCATGCGCGACATCGACGAGCGCGGCATGCGTACCGTGATGGAAGAAGCGCTGCGTATGGCCGGACGCGGCACTGCCGGCTATCATGTGTCGCTCGACATGGACTGGATCGATCCCGAGGACGCGCCAGGCGTAGGCACCCCCGTCCGCGGTGGTGCGACCTATCGCGAGGCTCACCTGGCGATGGAGATCATCGCCGACCATGGACGCATGACCAGTTTCGAGATCGTGGAAGTTAACCCGGTAATTGACGAACACAATCGTACGGCGGCTCTCGCTGTAGAGTTGACTCTGTCCGCATTCGGGAAGAAGATCGTGTAAGCGTGTGGCGCGAGCAATCTTGCTCGCGTTGGTCTTTAGTTGAAAGAGCGGCCCTAGCCGCTGAGGTGAGAATTTCTTGCGTCGGGCATTTTTAGCTCCGGCGGTGGTCATCGCGGCACTACTCTGGCCGCTTCTCGCCACGTGTGACGACCAGCTTCCGCAATTTCGCGACGAATGGTTTAGCGAAGCGGAAAATCATCACGATCATTGGAAGGTTGAAATCGGGCCGCCGATCCTGACCTACAGTCAACGCATTGCGATTCCGACCAGCGCACTGATTCCGCTCCCCCACAAGAACGAGCCCCGCCCTGAGCTTTTCTTCGTAATTCGCATCGCCGATGACAAGGGTCACTGGTTTCCCGGCGCAGACTACGACTACATCAATCTTGCGGACGTTCACGAAAAAGCAGGAAACGTTAACTGGCATACTGCCGTCTACGTTCGCCCCGGAAAGTACTCGATAGCCGTCGTCATTTTTGACGCGCAAACGAAGCAACATTTCGTGTGGCGTAAGTCGCTGACAGTGGAGCGCGAACATCTGCTTCCTGATCTTGACCAATCGCTGCCTCCAGTTGAATTCGCCGATGCGCGTGGCGTTCACGCTCCGCTGGGAGAGCACCTGCCCATCGGAAACCGCAAACCACTGCGCGTCGATGTGGTGCTGAATCTCACCGGGGACCTGCAAATGACCGTTGCTCCCGGACGCTGGAGAGCCTTTCGCCATTACAGTGTCGAGTCAGCTTTGATGGGCGCGGTAAGCGCACTCACACAACTGCAGCCCGCGGTGGGATGCGTAAGAGTCAGCGCCGTGGATATCGTTCATCGCGAGATAGCACGTGACCGTGCGCTGGCCGATCCCGGCACCGACTGGGTGAAGGTCCGCGAGACTCTGAAGAAAAATCGAGACGAGAGTACTGTGGATGTTCGAACGCTTGAGGGTCGCGTGAAATCACGGCAGTTCTTCCATGACATGCTCAGTCGTGTAATCTCGGATAACAGCGGTTGCGGACCGGATCTGGTCGCTACGGAGCGCGCCGTGGTAGTGGTGAGCGACAGCTTGATGTTCCCGTCTGGTTCAACTGATGAGCCCGTGCCGACTCCGCCGCAAGGCAATGCCCGCTTCTTTCACGTGCAGATCCGTTTGAACGGCATGCCTGTATTCGACCAGGTTGGGCACATGCTGCACGACCTGCATCCGCGGCATTTCGGAATCGACGATCCTCGCGACCTGCGAAAAGCACTGGCAGGAATCATCAGCGATCTCGAAAAGCCGGTCTCCGCGGATTCCCGCCCGGAGTGACCATCGCTATTTGCCGGTGCTGAGTTCAATCTCCTGGGTATTGGCCTTCACCAGCCAAATTTTTCCCGCAGCGATACCCCCGCCGGTAACTGTGGGCTCGATCTGAATCGGCGTACTGCTGCCGGCGATGAGATCCCAGAGTTTCAAGTGCGGCGGCTTACGCCCGTCGAGATCGGTGTAAATCGCAACCACCTGGTTTGCGTTTACCACCTGGATTTGATCGATCGGGTCCGTTTCAGCCGGCAGCTTGCGGAGAGTCTTTGCCGTGGCAGCATCGAGCACCGAGAGTTGTCCATCGGCACCTCCAATCACCAATTGCTTGCCGTCTCTCGTGAACTGCACGGCGAAGGGTTCCAGCGTGAGGTCCCGATTCTCGCGGATTTGTTTCCATGTTGTGGTATCGAAGAAGCGCACCACGGTGTCGGCTCCGGTGGTGGCCATCGTCTTCCCGTCAGAGCTGAAGGCCGCCGACGTAAAGCTGCCGAAGTCGGAGCTGAGAGTTGCCAGCTTAACAGGAGCGCCGGAAAACTCCCACACCTCGTTCGCATCGAGCGTGTTGCCAACCAGTACCAGCTGTCGATCAGGGGAAAACTTTAAGAGCTCAACCGGCTTCTTTCCTGCGCTCCATCGCACAGGTTCTGCATCCGTTGTGGCAGACCAGACTTCTACGGTTCCGTCGTTGAAACCCAAACCCAGCCAACGGCCGTCTGGCGAAAACTCATGCGTGGCCACCCTGGTGTTGGGTGTCTCGCTTCGTAGCTCGCGTCCACCAGGCAGTTGGAGCAGATGGACACTACCGTTTTTACATTGCACGGCAAGGTGGTCGCCTGCGGGCGAAAGCACCTGTTTGCTGGAATCGCAGGGAGCAGCGAATTTCATGGACTGGGCGAAGGCAGCGCCCGTGAGCAGCAGCACAATCGTAAGTGTTCTCATCACGCGCGCTCCAGCACGACATCAAAGTTCACTGCTGCCATCATCGCCTTCGGGTCGCCTTTGATCATGACCGGCCGCACCAACTCGATGCTCGTGACCAGTGGGTCACGCGTGTAATTCTTGGCAGGATCGCCTTCAAACACCGGGTCGGTACCGAAATACATTTGCGTCGTAAGCGGCTTGTGTCCCGGTGCAGTGACGAGATAGTGAACGTGCTGGCACACGCGTTGCGGATAGTGTCCGGGCATAACGCTGTCGAACGCGTACGCGCCCTTGGCATCGCTCACCAGGGCGGCACGAAAGCGATAGCCTGAGTTGTCATAATGCCCGAAGTGATCCGTATGCCAGATCTCCACTTTCGCTTCCGGAAGGGCTTCTCCCGACTCGCTATAGACTTTTCCGCCGACCCACAGAGGCATGCCCGCGTCATGGTCGTTTCGCATGTGTGCTTCATGAGGGGCAAGACGTTTGTAGAAAGGACCGAGTTCACAACTCGGAGTCGGAGTGAGCCGCTTGGCATCGGAAGCGTCCCATGCGCTGGCCACTTCGGTCAACGACGCGGGAATCAAAAAGGAAACTGCGCCGAACGCTGCACAGCGTTCGAGCAAATCACGGCGAGAGAGCTTTGCGTTCATCTTCCCACCCCACTTTTGGGGCGAAATTGTAGAACGAAAAAATATCTCGGTCACGACAATTTGAGCAGCTAGATCCCGGCATACCATGCGTAGCCGGCCTCCGGTGAGGCCGACCCCAACCCCTTTCCGAATGCTTTGATGTTGTCGGTGAGAGTGATCGATGTCAGGAACTTGACGCTCTTATAGCCGAGCTGCCGCGGAACTCGCATCCTGAGCGGTCCACCGAATGACACGGGGAGTTCGTCTCCGTTCATGCTGTAACTCACCAGCGTCTGCGGATGCAGGGCATCAGACATATCGATGCTCTCCCACCAATCTGGCTGGAGCGACCGATAAACCACGTAGCGCACGTGCGGAGCCGCTCCCACTTCTTCGAGAATGCGAGAGAGCTGCACGCCCTTCCACTCGGCTATATAGGTCCAGCCTTCTTCACATGAGATTTCGGTGATGTGACTGTGTGAAGGGAGACTCATCAACTGCTCGACAGAGAACGATTGCGGACGCGACGCCAGCCCATCGACCTTGAGCCGCCACTCGTTGAACTTTCCGTCTTGAAGTCGTTTAAACAAGTCGCCGAGCGGCGCAACTTCGTTGGCGAATGGTTTT
>DASTGW010000597.1:0-7985 GCA_035718705.1 Terriglobales bacterium
CGCAACATTCGCCATGCCGATGCCGGTGCCCCCAACGCCCGTAGGTCGTTCCAGGAATCCAGCTCCCGCGATTCCGACTCCGTCATCTTCCACTTCCACCATCAGGCGATCGCCTTCGATTCGGCTGCGCATCGTAATTGATCCCCCTTCCACCTTGGGGCTCAACCCGTGCTTGATTGAGTTCTCGACCAATGGTTGCAGCATCATGCTCGGCACCAGGATTTCCAGCGTGTTCGGATCCAGATCCTTAACGACCTTCAGCTTGTCCCGCCCGAAGCGAACCACCTCAATATCGAGATAATCATCAATGAAGTCGATCTCTTCGCTGAGCGGAACGAAGGCATCTGTCTTCTTCAGCAACCGTCGCAGAATGCTCGCCAGTTTCACGATCAACTCACGCGCCGTATCGGGATCGAATCGCACCAGCGACGACACCGAGTTAAGCGTGTTGAACAGGAAATGCGGATTGATCTGGCTCTGCAATGCTTCCATGCGCGCCTGCAGTAACAATCGCTCCTGCTCTTCCAGTTTCAATTCAATGCGCGTGTTGTTCCAGATCTTGAGCGGAATGCCGACGCACATCAGCACCGTTGCAAAGATCGCCACGTTCACCCAAAAACTTGAGCTGCTCAGGGAAAAGATGTACTTCGGGAAAAGCCTTCCAACCTCCCAGTGCATCATCTGCAAAAGCATGATGACCACAAAGAATGTCATCTGCCAGTCGATCTTCGGCCGCGGCACCACTTTGCGGATCCAGCGATACAGGCTCAGGTCCACGAACGGCGAGAACGACCAGATCATCTCGACGTCGGTCGCGAAGTTCCTCAGAAAACCTGCGACAAACCCGACCACCACGAGCACCGGCAAGCTCATGTATTCGCCATGCAGAACTGCGGGCAGAGAGCACACGATGCCCCCAAGCACTCCGGCGCCCTCACCGCCAACAACACCGATGAGGATCACACCTTCGAACGTCAGGTCAGCCGCCAGGAAGTTCGGGGTACTGGCGCGGACAATCACACCCAGAGCAAATGGCAGACTGGTGAAAAGAACCAGCGTGACGGTCTGCCACAGGGTACGGCTTTCACGGAACAGTAATCGCTGAAACTCACGCGCACGCACCAAGGCGCTGGCGATTGCCGCCGCAACGCCTAACTTGATCAGGAGCGTGATGAGAATCAGCTTGTCCATCCGGCACTCACTAGTACTCTAGCACTGTTGAGCGCCGGACCACTCACTCCTTACGGGTAGCTCAGTACGGGAACTACGACATCTGGGTTCGCGGCGGTTGCCGATCCGCCTGTGCCGTTTATCACATTTGAGATGCCACCCTGTCCGCCCAGAAAAAGCGTGAACACATCGTGCAAGCTCCCCGAAGGCAATGCCGTGGGAACCTCAAACGCATTCGCCGCAAACACCGGCTGGCTGAAATTGGAATAGCTGCCCATCCCATATCCCGTGAACGACTTCACGCAGCCCGCGACCTTGAACGCCGCCCAGCCGTTCACGCCGCGAGCTTCCATCCACGAGGCCTGGTCCGGCACGTCATACGGCATCTCATTCTGGAAGAAGATGTCCGTTCCGCCGTTGCCACTCCAAAACACTTCGTACTTCTGATAATGCTCCACGAAGAGCCCGTACGCGGTTACGTTGTCGCCGCTCACAACCACACCGAAGTCGGCGGGGTTGCTGCTCCAACCCACACCGTTACCGTGATCGGCCCGCCAGGCCCACACGTTGTCGAGAATCACGTTGTCCCCGTTGACCACCAGGCTCGCTAAGGCTTTGCCCGGCGTCGCCCCTCCGATTCGGAAAAACACATCGTGAAGCCCCGAAGGATCGGCCGGGTCAACGTGCGCTCGTCCCAGTCCGACCACCAGCAGCGCCGGAGACTTGGTGGTACCCGCGTCGAAGATGATCCCGCTAATCATGATTCCCTGCGCTCTTCCCGTTTGCATCGACACGATTCCGTGCTGCGGCACCAGCGTCGGGAAGCCGAGACCCAGGACAACCGTATCGGCACGCATTACCCTCAAGGTCCTATCCAGTGAATACACACCGGGCGTCAGGATGAGGTTCATGCCCATATCCAACGCATGGTTGATCGCCGCTGCGGAATCCGTCGGCTTGGCTATGAAGAACTTGGTGATCGGAATCGATGAGCCCGGAGTTGCGCCGCCGCCCCAACTCGTGCCTGTGGAGTTATGTTGCACCGCGGGGACGAACACTTTGAAATTGCCACTGCCATCCACGTACAGATACGGCTTCTCCCTCGTCACGGGGCTGGCCGCCAGCGTCGTGTAAGGCGGATTCGGGAACGACTGCGCTGGCGCTCCCGTTACGCCAGAGAAGACCTGGTTCCAGACTCCATTCGACCAGCCGCCGATATCGCTGTTCCGCACCAGGAACTGCTGCTGAGCACCGTTGATGACAAACCCCGTCTGCGAATCGGCGATGAACCCGCCACTCGCGAACTGCGGACCAGCCGTGCAGTAGTCCATCAGTGTCAGATTGCCGCCGCTGATATTTACCCGGCGCATCGAGGCCGCCTGCGACACAGCCCAGAAATCGCCAGACGCCCGGCACCCCGACAGACCCATGACATTGATCGTGAGATTCGACAACGAGCGCCAGAAGTTAACCAGCGCAATACAGTTGTTCGGGCTTAAGCACCGGTTGTACACGTCAATGTGGCCATTAATCGTTACATCGCCCGGCGACGCGCCCAGTCCTGCAACTTCCGTGTAGTAGCCCACTTGAAATGTCAGCGGTTGCGCCACGCTGCCGTACGTACCGGGCTTGAAAAGAAGCGCGTAACGCTGCGTGCCAAATTCGTTGTCCACTTGTTGGGTGGCAATGCCATCCAGTGTTGTCTGAATCTGACTCACCGGCATGCTGGGATCGAAGACGATCACGTTCGAACCGAAGTCAGGTTGGGCCGCGCCTGCACGACCGCACAGAGAAGCCGTAAAGGCGGCAGTCAACACAATCGTGAAGGCTAGACGGGACAGCGGTCTCCGCGGGTAGCGCTTGAACATCCGCATGACGAGATTCTCCTTGGATCAACTTGGAGTTAATCGTTGATCAACCATGAATGCTGAATGCCCCAGAAAAGTGCGAAAGGAGTCTACGCCCGGCGAAGTCGCTGTCAATCGGAATGTGTGGTTAGGTGCTTTGGCGTAGTGATTCAAGCTGCGGACTTCAGCAAAGAACTTGCGGCAGAGAACTCCACCGGACAGCTACTGCCCCAGTTTGGCAGCGATTTGGTTCAGCAGAGTGTGTACCATCGCTGGTTCAGAAACTCCGCCCTGTGCCAAATCCTTCGTACCACCGCCACGGCCGCCGACAGAAGCAAGCGCTTCCTTGATCAGCGAGGAAACGTCCACATCTACATCCTGCGATCGCGATAAGACGATTGTGGGCTGTCCCATCGTGGTACCGAGCAGTGCCACTACTCCGGCTTGCTTTGAGAGCTTTTGCCCCAGCATCTTCACGAACGACAACTCGCGATCGCTGAACTCATGCCGCACCAGGGTGAACTTCGCACCACCTCGCGCATCCGTCGCCAGGCTTCCCGCCCAGAACTCCGCCAGTTCTTCCATCAGCCGATGTTGTGCCTTCTGCGCCGACTTGATTTCGTCCAATAACTTGCTGATCTGCTTGGGAACTTCGTAGATGTTCGCCGAAAATAGCGCCGCCGCCTGGGTCAGCGTTTCGAAGTCACGCCTCGAAGTCCGCAGCGCGCGATCGCCGCACACAAATTCCACCCGATATCCCTGCTTTACCTTCTCTGACTTCCGCACCAGCACCGGACCAATCTGCCCCGTGCTCGACACATGTGTTCCGCCACAGGCACAAAGATCAAAGCTGCCGATCTCAATCAGCCGCAGCTCTTCCTTGCCGACATCTGGGAGCTTACGCAACCCCATCCGCCTGGCCTCTTCCACGGGAACGAACTTGATCGCCACCGCTTGGTTCTCAAACACAACCCTGTTCGCCAGTTCTTCCGCCTTGCGCAGTTGATCGTCCGTGATCTTCTGCGTTGCCAGGTCGATCGTGCACGTCTCCTCACCCATATGGAAGGAAACCGTCGGCATCTGGTACAGCTTCTCGAACGCCGCCGACAACACGTGCTGGCCCGAGTGCTGCTGCATGTGATCATGTCGACGCAGCGTGTCGATCGTCCCGCGCACCTTGTCTCCGACCTTCACGTTCGTCACGTCAGCTGGATTGACATAGTGCACGATCCGCCCGTTTTCCATTTCTTCTACTTGATCCACTCGGACCTGCGAACCATTCACCGCCAACTTCCCCTGGTCGAACACCTGCCCGCCGCTCGTGGGATAGAACGCAGTTTGGTCGAGCACCACCCCCGGCTTGTCACCAGTGATGACATCCGTCACCGCGCCTTCAAATTCGTGCAGAAATGTATCGTGATAGTACAGCCGCTTCGTCAAAGCCAACCTCAACAATCCGTGATTAAAACGGGCTGATGATCCCGCCCACATTATGCCGCTTTGGGCGCGCCATTCCGCCATGCGCCGCCGGCGCCGACTTCTCCATGTACTTCGCGATCACGTCGATGTATTTGTAGCCCGAACCAGTATTGAACAACACCACCGTGTCATTCTCCTTCAGGAATCCATTCGCCCGCAGCTTTCGATAAGCGAACAGCGACGCCGCACCCTCCGGCGCCGCAAACACGCCCTCTTCCGACGCCCACTCGAAACACGCGTCCATCATCTCGTCATCCGTGACCGTCACCGCCGCCCCGCCACTCTTCTTCAGGATGTCGAGAATCACGTAATCCGCATATGCCTTCGGAACCCGCAGTCCCGACGCAATCGTCTCCGCGTCCTGCCACATCTCCGACACCGCACTTCCCTCTGCAAATGCCTTCACAATCGGCGCGCATCCGCTCGCCTGAACCGAAATCACCTTCGGACGCTCTTTACCGATCCAACCCAGGCACTCCATCTCCTCGAACGCCTTCCACATCCCGATCAATCCCACGCCGCCGCCCGTCGGATAAATCACCGCGTCTGGCATTTTCCATCCCAACTGCTCGACGATCTCGTACCCCATCGTCTTCTTGCCTTCTACCCGATACGGCTCCTTCAACGTGGAAACGTCGAACCATCCCTCCGACTGCTTCCGCTCTCCGACCATGCGCGCGCAGTCGGAAATCAGTCCGTCCACCAGTGTGACCTTCGCTCCGAACGCTTCACACTCAATCGAGTTTGCCTGGGGCACATCCTTCGGCATGAAGATGTGTGCTTCAATTCCTGCGGCCGCCGCGTACGCTGCCATCGCACCCGCCGCATTGCCCGCCGACGGAATCGCCAACTTGCGCAACCCATACGCTTTCGCCATCGTCACCGCCGCACACAATCCCCGCGCCTTGAACGACCCCGTTGGATTCAATCCTTCATCCTTGATCCAGACATTCGCCTCGCGACGGCTCTGCAACAGTGGCGTAAATCCTTCGCCCAGCGTGACCGGTTCCACGTCCGGCAGCACCGGCGCATAACGCCACATCGACTTCGGACCCTTCACCACTGACTCGCGCGTGAACTTCCCGCGCAACGGTTCCAGGTCGTACCGGACATACAACGACCCTGCATCCTTGGGACACAAAGTCCGCGGCTGATCCGGGGTTAGCCGCTCTCCACATTTCGTACATTCCAGATAGGCGATCCGAGCCATAGCCTCAAAGTGTAAATTACTCGCCTCTTAAAGAACGAAAAGGCCGGGGTTGGCCGGCCTTTTGCACTCACCCTCTAACTTATCGTCTTGCGACCTTTGATTCGTCCAGCACCAGCGGACGCTGAAGCACCATCTGCACCGAGGTCCCCACCGGCAACATTACGTCGGATCCGCGCGTAAGCAGCGCCCATCCGAGTCCAGCCGCCGCACCCGCCGCACCGCCAATTCCCGCGCCTTTCAAGCCTTGTCCGGCCAGCGCCCCAATCGTCGCGCCCGTAGCTGCTGTGGTGGCAATCGTGCCAGCGTCTTTACCTTTCTCGGAATCCTGTCGCACTTTGCCTTCGTCGCCCTTCACTTCCTGCTTCTCCGCGCCCGGCAGATTCTCCACCGCACCTGGCAGCAGCGCCGTGTATCCGGTCGGATATACCAGTGTCGTGAAGTGCATCAGCAACTCCGCGCGACCTTTCACGCGACCAGCTCTGCGCACTTCGCTGATCCGGCCCTGCACATAGGTCCCTGCCGGAATCACTACGCGATCGTTGATCGTGATCGGAAAATTCGTCTCCGCGTACACCGCGTCCCCGACCTTCGCATTCTTCGTCGAGATCGCCTGTTTCAGCGCCAGGGGAATCTGCGTCCCTGACGGCACAACGATCTTCCCGGGCGCTGCCGGCTCATCGGCACTTACTACTTGTTTCTGATCGTTTTGGGGTGTTTGCTGAGCGAACGCCAGCGTTAGCGGACAAGCGAGTAAAAGGGCTAGAAAGCGACGCATGGGGAACCTCCAATGGCCTGTAGGACGGGGATACCTTACTACGGCAGTATAGAACCCATGTTCCTCAAAAAGTTGCGAAACGCCCGTTTGTTCCAAATCTGGAACAGACCGCCTAATTCTTACCTGAAGCGGTTGTCGGCGCAGTCCACGCATCCACCACCGCCTTCGCCAGCTTTCCCACGAATACTTCCGCCTCGTTATCCGCCGTCCAACTCTGGTCTTTATTCGCGTACGTGAATGCCGAAATCACGATCGGACCATGCTTCGTGTACACAATTCCCACATCGTTGCGGACATCGTCCTCCGACCCCGTCTTATTCGCGATCGCCGACGTCGTATCCGTCGTGTCCACCGTCTCCAGGTACCGCGGAATCAGGTTGCGATAAAACTGGTTCTTCATCATCCCGATCATCTGCTCGCACAACTTCTTATCGCCGAGATCGCATCTCTCTATGCTCTCCAGGATCATTGCCATCTCGTGCGGCGTCGTCTTCCCCAGCCCAAACTGCTTTTGATCCGCCGGCGTCGGCCCCACAGGTGGCATGAAGACTTTCTTATAAAGATACGTATTCTTCAGCCCCATCGCCGCGATCCGTTGATTCACCGCCGGGATCCCGATCGCATCAATCACCATGTTCGTCGCCGTGTTATCGCTCTGCGTGATCATCAGCGTGATCGCATCCTGCAGAGTCGGCTGCAACCCAGGCTGCATCAGCGTCAACACACCGGAGCCTTCCACCTGGTTCTGCTTCGTCAGCGTGAGCCGCTCGTCCAGACGATGTTTCCCCGCCTTGATCTCATAGAATGCTTCCACCATGATCGCGACCTTGATCACCGACGCCGTCGCCACCGGACGATCCGGATCCAATCCCACCGTCGCGCCGGTCTTCAGGTCCTTGGCGAAGAACGCAATCTTCCCCTGATGCTCCGTCGCCATCGTCTCCACACGAGCCTGCAAATCCTGCGCCCAACAAGCAGTAACAACCGCCAGCATCAGCAATGCAATAACAACTCTTCTCACTTTGACCCCGCATCAAACCGACAACCGACAACCGACAACCGACAAACCGACAAACCGACAAACCGACAACCGAATACTGGGTACTGGGTACTGGGTACTGGGTACTGGGTACTGGGTACTGGGTACTGGGTACTGGGTACTGGGTACTGGGTACTGGATACTGGATACTAGTACAGCAGATACTTCTTCCTTACTTCCTGGAACTTCTCGATCTGCTCCTCGGCTTCCTGCGCAACCCTCCGCGGATCCATCCCGGAAACTAACTCATCCGTTAGCGCCTGGTTCCCCAGCAGCAGCACGAGTTTGTCCGTCTTGTAGTCTGCCGGATACAGCTTCTTCAACGCCGACGCCACCTCCAGCCCCAGCTCCGCCGCATCCAGGAAATTCCTATCCGTCAGCACGATATTTACCCCGCCACACGCCTGCCATTTGTAGTTGCTCGACGTCGGCGTAAACGTGATCGGCACAAAGCGCACACCCTGG
>DASTGW010000598.1:0-2580 GCA_035718705.1 Terriglobales bacterium
CTTCGCGCTGCCGACGGCCAACACGCCGTCGGAAGCCGTAATGACGGACGCCAACCCGACGATGGACGATTTTTGGGGCCAGGAGAACTGTAATGAAATCCTTTGCCTGAGCCGTCCGGAGATGATTCGCCAGATTCATGCCAAATATTTTGAAGCTGGTGCCGACGTTGTTGAGACGAATACGTTCAATGCCTCACGCATCATGTTGGGCGAATACGGCTTCGCCGACAGAGTAGACGAGGTGAACAAGGCGGCGGTAAAGATCGCCCGGGAAGTGGCCGACTCCTATTCGACTACAGGTCGACAGCGGATGGTGGCAGGGTCGATTGGACCGACAACAAAACTGCCGTCTCTTCCTAACGTCATCACGCTAGACGAGATGGTGGACGTTTTTACTGAACAAGGCATCGCGCTAATTGAAGGCGGAGTAGATGTACTCCTCATCGAAACCTGCCAGGACATCTTGCAGGCGAAATGCGCCGTCATTGGCATGTTCGACGCGATGAAGAAGGTCGGGCGTGAGGTGCCGATACAGGTGCAGGTGACGCTCGCGAACCTTGAAGGCACCATGCTGCTTGGCACGGAAATTGGGGCTGCGCTCACAGCTTTGGAGCCGTACGACGTATCCGTCATCGGCCTCAATTGTTCCACTGGCCCTCAGGAGATGAATGATGCAGTCCGCTACTTAGGCTTGAACTCCTCACGTCCCGTGTCGGTCTTGCCCAATGCTGGTCTTCCCGAGGACGTTAAAGGAGTCGCCAAATATCACCTGAAACCGAAAGAACTCGCCGACTACCACAAACACTTCATCGTTGATTACGGAGTTCAAATTGTCGGCGGCTGCTGCGGCACGACGCCCGAGCACATCAAGGCTGTAGTTGAAACCTGTGCCAATCTCACTCCGGCGAAGAGGGACGTTAAGCCTGTGGGTGCGGCTTCGAGCGCCTTTACCTCTGTTCCTCTCGATCTCGAGCCGAAGCCCTTGATTGTCGCCGAGGAGATGAACACCACCACCCGCAAGGCGGAGTTCCGCGACCTGGTGAAGTCGGCCAACTATGACGAGATCCTCTCACTCGCCAAGCGACTCGTTGCCGAAGGTTCCCACATGCTCGACGTCTGCTGCGCCATCGTCGGGGAAGACGAAAACGCCTACATGGACGCCGTGATGGAAAAGATTGCCACGCGCGTTCCTGCACCGGTGCTGGTGGACTCCACGGAAGCGAACGTCATCGAGACGGCGCTGAAGCGCATTCCCGGCAAGGCGATCATCAACTCCATCAATCTTGAAGATGGCGAGAAACGCACGTCGAAAGTGCTGCCGATGGCGAAGCGCTATGGTGCCGCCGTGATTGCGCTCACCATCGACGAAGAGGGCATGGCGCTCACTGCCGACAAGAAAGTCGCTGTCGCCAAGCGCATCTACCAGCTTGCGACAGAGAAGTATGGCATTCGTCCGCAGGATCTGATTTTCGACGCGCTTACGCTTCCGATCTCGACCGGGCAGGAAGACTATCGCACCGCCGGCATCGAGACGCTGAACGCCGTCAAGAGAATCAAAGAAGAGCTTCCACTAGTGAGCACCCTGCTCGGCGTGTCCAACATTTCCTTTGGACTCGCGACCTATCCGCGACGCGTGTTGAATTCCGTCTTCATGCATGAGGCGGTGAACAACGGCCTCGACATGGCGATCGTCAACTACAGCAAGATCTATCCGCTGTACAAGATTCCCGAAGCTGAAGTTTCGCTGGCAAAAAAGCTGATCTATGCCGACCGGTCCGATGGCGATCCGCTGCAGGTCTACATGCAGCACTTCGCGGGGCAAGAAAAAAAGACAGACGAAGTCGCCACTGACATTGAAGCGCTCTCCGTTGAAGAAAAGCTGAAGTACATGATCGTCAATGGGGAAAAAGCCATCGGCGCCGGCGACAAGCGTAAGCCGCTGGAGTCCGTTCTCGACGAGGCCCTCGTCAACTATTCGCCGCTCGATCTCATCAACAACGTGTTGCTCGACGGCATGAAGACCGTTGGTGAGCTTTTCGGTGCCCGCAAGATGCAGTTGCCTTCTGTGCTCGATGCGGCTGGCGTGATGAAGGCTGCCGTCGCGTATCTCGAACCCAAGATGGAGAAGAAGGAAGGCACGCAGAAGGGAACCATCGTGCTCGCCACCGTGAAAGGCGACGTCCACGATATCGGGAAGAACCTCGTGGACATCATCCTCAGCAACAATGGCTACAAGGTTGTGAACCTCGGCATCAAGCAGCCGGCGGAAACAATCATCCATGCCGCAAAAGAACATGGAGCAGATGCCATCGGATTGAGCGGGCTATTGGTGAAGTCGACGCTCGAAATGAAATACGTGCTTCAGGACCTCCAGTTGCAGAAGCTGGAATTCCCAGTCATCTGCGGTGGCGCAGCGCTCACCCGCAAGTACGTGGAAGACGACCTGCGTCGCGAATACTCGCACTCTGTGTTCTATGCGAACGACGCCTTTGACGGCCTGCACGTAATGGACGACCTCTCCAGCGAGAACGGCGCGAAGGAAACGCGGCTTGCCGAGGGACGCACAATTGTAGAAAACGC
>DASTGW010000599.1:0-3765 GCA_035718705.1 Terriglobales bacterium
AGTCTCGTCGCTGACGTAAGGCCGTCTGTTGGAGGCGGCGCTGTATCGGGAAAAGTGGTCTTCTTCGACAATGGGACACGCCTCGACGATGACAGCGTCGTCAATGGTTCCGCAGGCATCGTCACTACTTTTACTCACTCCGGAATTCACACAATCACCGCGGAATACTTGGGGGCGGACAATTTTCTGGCTAGCATCGATCAGGTCCAGATCACCGTTCTCGGCCTTCCGACCACAACCACTATCACTGCACCGGTCTCGGCCGGCCCCGGCACCCCTGTCATCTTCCGCGCCAGAACTCTGGCTGCAAATGCTGTACCCACGGGAAACATCACATTTCAAGAGGGCAGCAATGTGCTAGCAGTGGTTCCCCTCGATGAACACGACACGGCGACATTCGCGACCACCGGGCTTGGCGTGGGCATCCATACCGTAACTGCTTCGTATTCTGGGCCTGATTTCCAGGGCAGTACTTCTGCTCCGGTCACCGTCACGATCGGTGGCGACTTCACTGTTGCCTCCGATATCTCAAGCGTTGCTGTCACCGCTGGGCAATCAGCTGACTTCACGATCACGGTAAGCCCAAGCGGCGGATTCGCTGGTCCGGTAGCTTTCACGTGCACGCCGTCTGCAGGGATAACGTGTGCCTTCGCCCCCGCAACCCTAAACGTCAATCAAACTCCTGTGAGCACCAAACTCACTATCACTGCGACATCAACAACTCGAACTGCGCGTGGCATTGGCTTTCCATTCGCCAGTTTCGGACTGCTCGGAATTTTTCTTGTAGGTCGGCGTGCTCGCCGCGCGCAGAACATGATCGCTTTTATCGGCGCATTGGCGCTAGCACTCATACTGGCTGCTTGTGGCGGATATGGCAAACCGAAATCGAGTGGAATGCCCAACTCCACGCCTGCAGCTTCCAACGTGACGTTGACGGTTATCGGTGGCTCAATCTCTCATACCTCAAACCTCAGCGTTGTAGTGCGGTGAGTGCTGGTTTCCTTGATAGATTTACGGTGCCCGATTCTTGCTCGAGCACCGTGACTCTCCGGAGACGCTCTGAAATAACGCTCATTCTTCGCCACCGGATTACCACACGAATACGTTCTCTCCTGGCCTCATCCTTAAAGATATTGCCATCGCAAAACGAGGACGCCAAAAGCAAATCCTTCGTCGATGTCGTCTTGTCTAGTGAGGTCGGCAACGAGATCGAAGCCCTCCACAGACTTCAACCGTTTCGACAACCACATAACCTTGAGAATGGAGAAACAAACAAGTGAGTCACATCTTTAGTCAACCAACAAAGACGATCTTACGAAGAAGTCTGCTTGCGATTGCTTTCGTGTTTGGCTGCGCGTTTTGCTCGGCTTATGCATCGGCGCAGATCATCGTGCCCCCAACTCCGACCCTTATCACTCCGCCGGAAGGAGCTAAAGTATTTCTGCTCGGACATGCAAAAGGTACGCAGGGATATGTCTGTCTGCCTACAGCTCCCGGTGCGAACACGGCGGCCTGGACAGTCAACCCCGCTCGTCCGGAAGCCACGCTCTTCACGAATTTCTTCGGACAGGACTTCCAGATCATCACGCACTTTGCGAGCCCCGACGCCAAACCCAACAAGTTTGCTCCGACCCCGCTGCCGGGTGGCGGCAATGCTACGTGGCAGAGTTCTTTCGACAGCAGCAGGATTTGGGCCGCCGTGCTTCACGGGAATACCATCCCGCCGAGTGTCGATCAACCAAGCTGCCCGAATGTTGGCTCAATCGCATGCCTTCTGCTGCAATCGATTGGAAATGACGCGGGTCCGACCGGCGGTCGACTCCTCGCCGACGCCACGTTTGTTCAGCGTTTGAACACCAAGGGTGGATTGGCCCCAGCCACCGGCTGTTCCACGTCCGGCGATGTCGGCAAGCTGGCGCTGGTTCCTTACACCGCCGATTACTACTTTTACCACGGAGGCGTCGAGTAACCGCTCGACACCCTCACCCAATGACGAAGCATGCACGCGAAATTGCCCAAACCATGGCGCCTTCGCGTGCAAACTGGGTCCCGGAATCCAATGATCCCCAAGTTTCTTAGCAAAACGAATTTCTTAGAGGACGGAGACGCTGATGAGTTTGTGTTGGGCTACGGCAGGAAAAGGCTTCGACGACCTCTTCATCGAAATGGGCCAGGTTGTGAAATCCGAACGATTCGAAAGAAGTACTGAACAGGAGAATGTTTTGAACAACAATCACAGTTTTACGGCGCGAAATTTGATTCGCATCCTAGCATTGGCGTTAATCGTCTTGACTGCTCTCGCCGCTTTTGCCGTCGAAGATGCTGACTTGGAATTCACCGGCGGCATTGGCGTAATCCCGGTCACGGGCGTTGCCGCCAATGGAACCGTTAACCTAAACGTCGTGCGTGGCGTGTCACCCGGCGGACCCTGGCGGATCGCTGCCCTCACCGCAGAAGTGCAATCCAACGGCCACATCAAGGTTACAGGCCGCGGTTTGCTGCTTGCCTCGGGCAATGGCATCGGCACCAACGCAGGACAAACCGTTCATGCCTCACTTTTTTGCGGAGCTGCGAACGCAGCAACGGAGTTCGACTCAATTGGCGTTCCTCTCGAAGCCAACGGCGATTTCAGAATTGATGACCACCTCTCGTCGACGCTGACCTTTCCGTGTGTCAGTCCAGTACTGCTGATCCGGAACGCCGTCGGAGTCTGGTTCGCTGCCGGTATCCCCAGCCTTGAACTCGAGAAGCACCGCTATTAACTGGAACGCTCTTCAAGTTACGTCTCCACTAGGGTAAGTGGAGAATAGGCACGCGAAATCGGCTCAACATGGCGGTTTCGCGTGCTGATCTTTTGGAATGCACGACGGCTGTTGCAAACCAATGGACCATTCGTGGAAGTTTCGCTCGCATTCGGGTGAGGACAGCGAATGGAACCTCATTCTTCTGTGCTGGCGATGTCACCGAGATCTGCACAATCACAGAACTCCAGAATTCCTCACAAACGATGATTGAGTAGAATGTCTGCAATTCTCTCCGATGCCTTACCATCCCAAAGCTTCGGATTCGAACCTTTCTTCTGCTTCCCTGCGAGGATGGTTCTTACTTCCCTGCCAATTCGTGCCACATCGCGTCCGACCAAAATGTTCGTGCCAACTTCCGATGTGATGGGTCGCTCTGTATTTTCGCGGACTGTCAGACATGGGGTACCGAGATAGGTTGTTTCTTCCTGGATACCACCTGAGTCCGTAATCACAACCGTTGCACGTTGCTGCAAGGCGAGAAAGCTCATGTACGGCTGCGGTTCCATTACGTGCAGGCCGGCCCCCTCCAAGCTGATGCCGGCTTCCTTCATGCGCGCGCGTGTTCGCGGATGAATCGGGAACACCACCGCCAGGTCTGAACTGAGTTCCTCCAGGGTCTTCAGCATGGAACTCAGCCACGGCAAGTCATCTACATTCGACGGCCGATGCAATGTCACGAGCGCGAATTTTTCTGGGAGATTAGCCGGAAGATGCTTCTGCGCTTCGGGTAACATGCGGATCAGCGTATCGATCATCACGTTGCCGACGAGCTTTACCTTTTCCTTCGCGACTCCCTCATGCTCCAAGTTCTTGTTGCCGTCTTCAGACGGCGTCAGCAGGAGGTCCGCCACCGCGTCTGTCATCAAGCGATTGATTTCTTCCGGCATGGTGCGATCGAAAGAGCGAAGACCCGCCTCCACATGGGCAATTTTCACCAGCAACTTCGAGCAGACCAGCGCTG
>DASTGW010000600.1:0-12359 GCA_035718705.1 Terriglobales bacterium
CTGCGAATCACCCCTGCGAATCCGGCTAAGCCGCTACCGAGCAGCATTAGACTGGAGGGTTCCGGAACCGTCTCTTGCGACCAGCCGCCTTCAAACTCCACGGTTCTTCCTTCATCGCCGCTGAAATAGATGTTGATATAGAAAGAATCCCCCGGGTTCAACATCTCTGATCCCGGAGCATTAAAGGTGACCGTGGCGCCACCGTTGCTGAGTACGGGCGTCCATGGGGTCAAGGCGCCGCCGCAGAACACCGTTTCGTTGCCTGAACCGCAGGTTGGTCCATTTTCCAGGTTGGTGATTTGTACGCCGCTGGGCAAACCTGTGAATGTAATGGTGAAATCTTCAACGGGAATGCCGCCGTTCCATGTTGCGAAACCCCCTCCGATGCCAGGCACGCCCCAGTTAAACGTCCCGAGCTGGTTGATGGCCCAGTTTTCGCCCGGTGCAATCGTTCCACTCGCTCCCGAACCACTAAACGGAATGACGATGGTCGCGCTGGCCATCCCCGCCGACAAAATGATCATTAACAGAATCCTGCTCACGAAACGCATGGCTATCCCCATTCCCCAAGGCAAGGTTTGGCACCGTGGGTGCCAAAGATATTCCCCTGACCATCGCGTCTGGGTCTAGTGGCTTGATGTATTAACCTTCAGGGCTAGCACCACTGCTTTCTGATGTCGATAAATCCCGTTGCCCTAAATCTCACCCTGCCGTGACAACGGCCCTTTTCTATCCACGGATTCCTGTATTGAGATAGTGAGTGTAATCGCCTGATATCGCCAGCTATCGGCGTCGATGCGAGATTGGTTACAGAGTGCCGGGTTGGGCTACTGTCTCTGCGATGTAATCATGGAGAGCCTGTTTACGCGCAGAGAATAGCATCACGAAGATGCCGAAAATGCCTGTGATCTGTGAGATAGATCGCGCCAGGGCACGACGAAATGAAATTCTATTTCCGTCCACGTCAGTGACGATGATACCGGCCATACGCTTCCCGACAGTAGCTTGCCAACGTGAACTTTCCATTGCTGCGCAGTACAAGCAGAAGGAAACGAAGACAAGGGCTTCACCGACACCTTCATGCCCGAAACCTCTATTCTTGCCGAGAACGAACGAGGTTCCGTTCAATAGATCCAGCGGCAAGAGGCAAAGTGCAAATATGACCAAATCGACGAGCTTCGCTGCCACTCGGCTCCAAAACCCCGCATATACTTTTACTGCCGCACAATCGCTGACTGTCGCGTAAACAGATGACATTGGGTTTACCAAGTAAAGGCGAATGTTAGCACGGGCACTAGATAACTATCGATAAATCCCGGTACCACTAGTTATCCACCTCAAAATACGCTGTGACGCAATTGTTGGTCGTAGCGCTGTTATCTTTCTCTATCGCAACTGTAAACGGACTCTCTTGGATTGTGGAGCACTTCAGATATGCGATTAGGCATGGCCACTCTTTTGGTAATAGCGATCGCTGTGCTTTCATCCTGCGGACCGACGAACTACTGCGTCACCAAGATTGAAATTGATAGGAATCGGCATCTGCTTCCGATCGGATCTCGCTCATTACTTCAACCGAGTTCAGGATCGTTCTACTTCTTCTTTCATGCCGCATCGGGACTCACCAGCGTAGATCACATGGAGAGGAAGCCCGGTGCCTCTGAGTTGCAGAGAACCTTATATCTAGAGACCAATCGCAATCATCAACTGGATAGAACGGTGAAGTCTGACGTGCTCCTCGTCGGAGATTTCGGCACCATCTCGGCCGATAGAACGTGCTTCTACAACCGTCCGATACAGAGCAGCTATAGCTCGGTGTCGGTGAAATTCCAATCCAACGGCTACCCGACGGCATTCGAGCAGCCGACTCTGGTTCCGCACGCTCCCGCCATCGTCCCTTCGCTCTCCTCTGTCAGTCTCATCCGAATATTTCGCGACGAAGGGGGGTACACGCTGGTCTCAGCCGACTATGAATCTACTGGTGAATTTACAAGCATTCAGGTAGCTAAGGCGCACCATGGAACCATCTCCCCGGGAACTGATGTTGTGTCCTACCGCTTGGGCTCCAAGGACGTTCGCCTCGACAAATATGGCATTCCTTTCAGCCTCGATATCGGTAGATACCTCGCCTCACACCATCTGTACTTGCCCTCGCCCAAATCGTCTGACGAATCAACCTGGGTGATTCAGTTCTATGAGTTCGGAAAGTTGATACAACAGCAGCAACTTAAAGGCGAAGTCGCCGTCGCTACCCGATGGCTTCAACCCTCAGTAACTGAGGAGGAACGCGAAATAGGGCCGGAGTGCGACGCACGGTTTTTCCAACAGCAGTCGATGGGGCTGCCGACAACGGGATATTAGGGCTTGGCCGATGTTCTTTCACCAATCACCAATCCCAATTCATCGATTGCCCTGTCAACCCCCGCTTCTGCCTGCTTTCCCGCTATCCCGCTGAAATCGCGGACGATAATCTTCCTCTTCATTTGTCCAGGTTCCATCTCCAAGTTGCTATCCTGAGAATAGGCCACCAGATGGCCTTCGCTACCGTTCTTTGACAACCGGAACCGACCGTGAAGGCGCTAAATTCTTTGTTTTCAATTACCAGTACTTAGCGCCTTCAGAATCAGGTATTTAGGTATACCCGGGGGGAGGGGGATATACCGGCATCAGCCGAACGCAGACAAAGCGGCAAATCACCGCAAACCATTCATTCCGAAGATTTAATAAGCAATTCGCTGATTCCAAAGATCTTACAGAAATTCGAACGTAAGTTGCTGATTCTAAAGATCTACACTTGCACAATAAAATTTGGCGCTGCCGCTATACCGAGCCGCCCGTTCAGGGCGCAGCGAAGAGACCTTCAGGAATCGATACCGCGGATCAGACGATGTGGTGGAGAAGGAAGTATTTGCCTTACGCGGTAGATGACTCTTCCGGCGAACCCATCGCCTCACTTCGTGCTCCGACCTTTTCGAACGTCAGATTGACAGACCGTTTGCCCCTGGGCCTCGTTCGATGGCGAACTCCGCGGTTCACGGTGATCATCTGCCCGGGCAGTAGCTCCACCGTTCGATCGTCGAAATCGATATACAGTCCGCCTTCCAACGACAGGAAAGTTTCGTCCGAATCTGGATGGCAGTGCCAGTGATAAGACTCCGTCATGGTGCTGATGCGCACTTCGTGGTCGTTCACCGTCGCGATCGAATGATTGTCGTACCCGGCGGCCGCGGGCGACTCTTGCGACAGCGTGATCGGCTCAAACGAATCATTACGCATATCACTCCTTTGCAGGGATGAGGAGAGGTCATGTTGAGGAGGGCGTGAGCCCGACGAAACATCTATGCAACTCGCCGCCCACGACTGCTCCTGAGGCCGGCTACAGCTCCCGCCGCCCTTCCATCGCCTTCAGGATCGTGACTTCGTCGGCATACTCGATGTCGGCGCCAGCCGGAATGCCGGTCGCGATGCGTGTAACTTTCACGTTAGGTCGTCGCAAAACGTTTGAAAGATAGTGCGCGGTGGCCTCGCCTTCGACGGTAGGATTGGTGGCGAGGATGACTTCCTCCACATCGCCGGAATCGACTCGCTTCACCAGGTTCGCAATGCGCAGATGTTCCGGGCCGACGCCGTGCAGCGGCGAGATCGTGCCGTGCAGCACATGGAAGACTCCGTTGTAGTTCTTGCCCTTCTCGATCGCCGTGATGTTGGTCGGCTCTTCGACCACGCAGACCAGCCGCTGGTTGCGCGTGGCGTTCGTGCAGTATGTGCAGGGATCGACGTCGGTGATGTTGTTGCAGATGGAGCAGAGATGAAGCTTCGCCTTGCAGTCCCGAACCGCATCGGCCAGCGCCGTGGCGTCTTCGTCCGTCGAGCGCAGGATGTGAAACGCCAGCCGTTGCGCGGACTTCGATCCCACGCCGGGAAGCTTCTTCAGTTCGTCAATGAGTCGAGCCAGGGGCTCCGCGAAACGGGACATGAGTTTATAAACCGGGGATATTCAGTCCGCCGAGCATCGATCCCATCGATGACTGCAACTCGTCATCGACTTTGCGGACAGCGGCATTCACGGCGGCGGTGACGAGGTCCTGCAGCATTTCAACGTCGCCGGACTTCACAGTCTCAGGATCGATGACAACGGAGATCACCTGTTTCTGGCCATTCATCTTGACGGTGACGGAGCCGCCGCCGGCGGAGGCGTCCACCACCGTAGAAGCAAGCTTCCGCTGCAGTTCTTCGTACTTCGTTTTCGCCGCCGACATCATCTCTTGCAGTTGTTTCGGGTTGAAGCCACCCATTCAGTCTTCCTCGTACTCGTTATTTCTTGCGCTGGTCGATTACGGTGCGAATTTCGCCGCCGAACTTATCTTTCATCTTCTTCACCAGCGGATCGTTCAAAGCCCTGGATTTTGCATCGGTTCCATCGCCCACCGGACGCGCGATCGCCGGAGCCGCGTTGCCGTTGCCGCTCGAGTTTGCAACCACTTTCACACGAACGTTTTGTCCGCTGACTTCGGTTGCGGCCTGGTTCAGCGTCCGTTGTGCCTCGCCCTTGAGCGCGGCGTCAATCATCGACTGCTTGGCCGCGACGCCGACGACAACGTCATTGCCTTCGACCTTCCATTCGCCCAACTCGAGCCAGTTAGCGATGATCTTCTGGTTTGCCTTCTCCATCGCGGTCAACGTCGCCGTCTGAATCTTCGGCAGTGACAGATCAGCCGCTGGCTGGGCGATCGGATCAGGAGTTGTGATTGGTTCTGGCGCCGTCGCCACCGCGATCGCCGAAGTCCCTTCCACCGTCGGCGCAGAACTCATGTTGCCGCGTGGCGGATCGTCGCGCCGACGCGCGAGGTCCGACTCGAATGGCGATGGCCGCTTCGGCGCCGAAGCTGGCCCTGGAGCAGGCACTGCAGGACGCGCCTGCGTGGAGCTTCCATAAGGCCTCGCCGCCGGCGCGACGCTCGAAGTCGGACGCGCGTGCGAAGCTGCTGGCGCGCGACCAGATGTGCCAGTCACTGAAGCTCCGCTGAGGATTTCTTCCAGCGGCAGCAGTCTTTGCGCGTGCACGAGCTTGAGCAATCCGAGTTCGAGATGGAAACGCTGCTCGTGTTTGTAGCCAAGCTCGCTATGCGTCCGCAACATGATTTGCAGGAAGCGCGTGAGGTCTTCCTCGGTGAACTTCTCGGCCACACGCGACACGCGCTCTGCTTCATCCTGCGAGATTTGCAGCAGGGAACTGTCCTTGCCTGCGACTTTGGCGACGATGGCGTTGCGCAGGAAACGCACCAGTTGGCGTGCGAAGTGCGTCGGGTTGTGGCCTTCGACCATCAGCCGATCGACCAACGTCAGCACGTCTTCGCTGGAGTTGCGGTCTACCGCGCTCATCACGTCCTCAAGAATGTCCGACGAAACTGCGCCGACTAGCCCGCGCAGTTCCGCTGCGGTCAACTTGCCGGTCGTGGTCGCGATCGCCTGGTCCATGATGGACAGGGCGTCACGCATCGAACCATCGCCGGCTTCGGCCAGCATGGCAAGAGCATTGTCGTCGGCCTCAATGCCTTCGGCTGTGGCGATCGTGCGCAGTTGTTTGACGATCTCGTCGAAGCGAACGGCGTGGAACGAGAAGTGCTGGCAACGCGAGCGGATCGTCTGCGGGATGTCTTCGGGCTCGGTGGTCGCCATCATGAAGATGACGTGTCCGGGAGGTTCCTCGAGCGTCTTGAGCAGGGCATTGAAGGCCGCGTCGGTGATCTGGTGCGCTTCGTCGAGGATCCAGATCTTGTAGCGGTCGCGCGCCGGCCGATAGCGGGCCGCTTCGCGGAGTTCGCGGACTTCATCTATGCCGCGGTTGGTGGCGGCGTCGATTTCCATCACGTCGACGGAATTGCCCTGGCGAACCTCGACACACGAATCACAGACGCCGCAGGGCTCAGGAACGGGATGGTCTTTTGAACGACAGTTCAAAGCCATGGCCAGGATGCGGGCGATGGTGGTTTTGCCAATGCCGCGGTGTCCGCTGAAGATGTAGCCGTGGGCGATACGCTGCTGCTCGATGGCGTTTTTGAGCGTGCGCGTGACGTGGTCCTGCCCGATGACGTCGGAGAACTTCTGGGGCCGGTATTTACGGGCAAGGACCTGATAGCTCATGGAAACTCTCATTATAGAGGAACGGGTTCCGCGCGGAGAAAGACCCCCTCGCGAAGGGCGTAGAGCGGCGAAGGTCGCAAAAACGCGGAGGACCCGGAAATCGAGTAATCTTTAGGGTTAGGCATCTGGTCCATCCGAGTCACAGCTGCTTTTCCTATGAGCGACCGCTCCAAGCCGACACCCCTACCGCCAATTCCACCTCCGGAGATTGAGCGGGTGCTGGAGAGCATCACCGACGGCTTCGTGATGATGAACTCGCAGTGGCAATTCACTTATGTGAATCGCGTAGCCGAGAAACTGATCGGCAAATCGCGTGAGCAGGTGCTCGGGAAAAATGTGTGGGAGCAGTTTGGCCCGGAGGCTACGGAAGCTTCGTTCAAGCGCATGTACGAACAGGTGATGCGCGACCGTAAGCCGGTGGAGTTTGAAGAGTTCGCGCCGACCGTCGGCAGTTGGTTCGAGGTGCGCGCCTATCCTGCCGAAGATGGGGGCGTGTCGATTTTCTTCCGCGACATCACCGCTCGGAGACGTGCCGAATCTGACCTGCAAATGATGGCCTCGGTGGTGGGGAGCAGTACTGAGTTTATTGGGCTGTGCACGCCGGACTTCCAGCCGTTCTTCGTCAACGATGCGGGACGACAGTTAGTAGGATTCGATTCTCTGGAAGAGGCGATTCGCACGCCTGTGCTGGACTACTTTTGGCCGGAAGACCGGGCGATGATTGTGAGCCAGGCGATTCCCACACTGCTGAAGTCAGGACAGTGGTCCGGGGAAGTGCGCTTCCAGCACTTCAAGACCGGCGAACCGATCTACACCAGGTGGAATGTTTTCGCGATCAAGAATGGCGCCGGTGAGACATTGGCTTATGCGACTGTGAGCCCGAATCTGACTTCGCTCCACGCGGCTGAGGATGCACTGCAGCGAAGCGAAGAGCGCTTTCGAGTGCTGGTCGATGCCATGCCGCAAATCGTTTGGACGGCGACGCCGGAAGGAGATCAGGATTTCGCCAACAAGCGCTGGTACGAGTTTGCCGGCATTGGCGAGGGGGAGTTGCGCACTTCAGAGCCATGGCGCTCCATCATGCATCCCGACGATTTGAACGGGACGGAAGAGGCGTGGAAGCGCGCTGTCAGTACGGGCGAACCCTATAGCCATGTGCATCGGATTCGCCGGCATGACGGCGAGTATCGCTGGTTTTTGTCCCGTGCTCTTCCGCAAAGAAACGCACAAGGAAAGGTCGTGCGCTGGTTGGGAACGGGAACTGACATCACCGACCTGAAGGAAGCCGAAGACGCGCGTCGGGCGAGCGAAGCAGCGTTGCGGGTAAGCGAAGAACGCATGCGAATTGCGGCGGCAGCGGCCAAACTCGGCTATTTCGATTGGGACCTGACGAATGACAATTTTGTATGCTCTCCGCGGATAAAGGAAATGTTCGGGGTTCCGGAAAAGGTGATCACCAATGTCAGGGAACTTGCGGAACAGTTACATCCGGAAGATCGCCCGCGGCGCGAACAGCTGTTGAAATCGGCGATTGAACACCAGACTGACTACGACATCGAATATCGGGTCATCTGGCCCGACAAGAGTGTGCATTGGATTTCGACCCGTGGTCGAGCCCACTACAACGAAGCAGGAAGGCCGGTCAGGTTCGGCGGCGTTATGGCCGATGTCACCGAGCGCAAGGAACTCGAGCAAGCTTTGATTCGCAGCGAAAAGCTGGCATCGGTCGGAAGAATGGCTGCAACCATCGCGCATGAGATCAACAATCCATTGGCAGCAGTGATGAACCTGCTGTACCTGGTGGGTTCAGATCCCGACCTGCCGGAATCGGCGCGGAACTACCTGTTTACCGCGCAGCAGGAGATTGAGCGGGCAGCCCACATTACCAAACAGACGCTCGGCTTCTATCGTGAGGCATCGCGGCCCAGACGGGTTGACATTCGCGAAGTGGTGGAAGGGGTGCTGGAGCTTTTCGCTCCGCGGCTTGTAAATCGGGCGATTAAGGTGGAACGGCGGTACCAGGAGAACCTTTACGTCCACGTAATTGAAGGCGAACTTCGGCAGGTAATTTCGAACCTGGTGTCGAATGCGATCGACGCTACGCCGGAGCAGGACGGTCGCCTGAGAATCCACGTGCGTCATACCAATATCCCGGGTATGAGACGGGCGGTCCGAATCGTGATCGGCGATAACGGGTCCGGTATAGCCCCAGATGTGAAGGCCAGGATCTTCGAGCCGTTTTTCACTACTAAGGTTTCGGTCGGAACCGGGCTTGGGTTGTGGGTCACGCGGGATATTGTAGGCAGGAGTGGAGGGAGAATCCGGGTAAAGAGCCAACTAGGAAAGGGCTCGGTTTTCAGCATATCGCTGCCGGTGGAAACGGTCTCGAAGCCGGAATAGCGCCGTAGAATTCGGGGTTCAGGCTTGATCTCCGGCAGGACAAGCTTTAGAGTTTCGGGCGGAAGAATTGGGAGGATGAGGCATGCAGTTAAAATTGGGCGTTCGAGTTGTAGACGATGTTTCGATTGTGGATTGCCGGGGACGCCTGCTCTTTGGTGACGAAGCGAGCGCACTTCGCGACACGGTAAAGAACCTGCTGGCGGAAACCAAGCACATCATCATTAACCTGGCCGACACGACGTACATCGATAGCGGCGGGTTGGGAACGCTGGTGGGTCTGTACTCTTCGGCGCAGAACTCGGGCGGCATGGTGAAACTGGCAAGGTTGCAGCAGAGAGTTGTGGACCTGTTGCAGGTGACGAAACTTCTGACGGTATTCGATGTGTACGACACGGAAGAAGAGGCGATTGCGTCCTATATGAAGAGAGCTACCGCTTAACGACTTTCACTTTGCGCAAGCCCGCCAGAAATGGCGGGCTTTTTGTCTCTTGCAGAATTTGGCTGGAGGTCAGTCGGCGGCGATCTCTTTTTCCGCAGCCTTCTTCTTGGCTTCCCGTTTGCGCTTGCGGAGTTCGCGGTCGGAGTAAAGAGATCCGCGGCAAGTTCTGGCTTTGCAGTGGCAGGTGGCCGGATCGTTCTCTTCGCCATCGAACAAGTTGTAGTCGTAGACCAGTTCTTCGCCTGCCTGGATGTTCCGGATGGCAATGATCCAGATCTTTCCGTTTAGCTCGTCGGTTTCGCAATTGGGATCGCAGGAGTGATTCACGAAAGCGGCGATACCGTGGCCATCGATGACACGATCGCCGTTTCCGACCGCGAACAGGTACGTAATGTCTCGATGTTCATAGAGCTTATCGCCCTCTTCCTTGGTGATGCGCGGCCCGGTGTACTCGACGACCTTGCTGCCCTTTTTGATGGGCGCGGTGGTGAAGACTCCGGCTGCGTGAACGTCGGACGACCTGACGATGAGACCCATACCTGCTTGTGAACTCCTGAGGATGTCCCCGAAGTGATTGCGTCGAGATTATCAAATCGGCTGGGATCATGCATCTATCTTGATGCTCTAGTCTGCGCGGTCACCACGTCGGTCGAAAGCACTGTTACTCTTCGCAGCCGTGCTCTTCCTTGTGCTGCTGAATGGTCTGGCTGAGGCGTTCCAGTTTTCTTTTCAGGAGAGGTTCATAATCGGAGTGGCCGGGAAGTTGATTGCCACGATCGAGTTCCTGATGCCTGCTCGCCTGGGCGCGCTGCTGCGCTAACTTCTTGTTCAATTCAGTAGCTTCGGCGCGTAAGGCAGCTAGTTCGCGGCAGCTCATAAAGTACTCAGTAGGAAGTATTCAGTATTCAGTAAAAACAGTCCAGAGCTGGCCGGAAGGCTGCTCCTTGCACTTGAGAGTCACGACTAATGGGCAGCCCGGCGAAGGCGGTCGATGACGGCGGTCCATTCCGGCGTATCGGGCGGAAGTTCAACGGCGATCCAGTCGAGTCCGCGCTGATCCAGTTCGTGCAGGGTGGCGTAAAGGGCGGCGGCATAGGCAGTCGGCGCCATCGGCATCTGCAAGGATTCGAGCTCGCGTTGCGCAGTGCGGGAGAGACGGAGATAAACGCCGTGGCCTTCGGTCGGAACGGTGCCGTCCGTCAGAAGCAGTCTGGTTCTTGGGCTGTAATGTTTGGCGTGCATGCCCGGCGAGGCGTGAGCGCCATCCTTTGCTTCGGTCATGACTGAGACTGGACCGATGACTTTTTCAATCTGCGCGCGCGAGATGCCACCGGGGCGAAGAAGAGTAGGTTCACCCGCAAGCGAGATCACCGTTGACTCGATGCCGACCGTGCACGGGCCGCCGTCAAGGATGTAATCGACGCGATCCCCGAGACTGCGGCGGACGTGTTCGGCGGTGGTGGGGGAAAGCTGGGTGAAACGGTTGGCGCTGGGTGCGGCGAGAGGCAATCCACATTCGCGCAAGAGTGCGAGCGCCACTGGATGTGCGGGCACTCTGACACCAACCGTGCCAAGGCCGGCAGTGACGATGTCAGGCACGCTGGGCTGCTTCGGCAGAACCAAGGTCAGTGGTCCAGGCCAGAACCTCTCGGCGAGTTTGGACGCTTCTTCGGGCCAACGCGAGACCACTTCGGCGGCAGCTTCCCGCGAGGCTAAATGCACGATCAGCGGACTAGTATGTGGACGTCCCTTTGCTTCGAAGATGCGAGCCACCGCTTGAGCCGAGAGGGCATTCGCCCCAAGGCCATAGACGGTTTCCGTGGGAAAGGCGACCAGGCGTCCGGCGCGCAGGAGTTCGGCGGCGTGGCGCAGTTCATCGTGAGTCGGATAAATCACCGGAAGCAGTATAGAATCTCGGGCGAAAAGCCGATCCCTCGTCGGGCTGAAGCCTCCTCGGGACGACAAAGGCAAGGGCGCACGGCGCGGAGGGAATCCGTAACTTCTTTGTTGATCCAGGGTTAAGGTAACCGGACTAAGTTGTATCCAAAGCATTTATGGGCATGCGCTCTGATGGGCCATTTGGGCAGGCAGGGCTAGAACTAATAGGGTGAAATTCAGGAGATCAGAAGCAGCAGCTCAGCATCAAAATGAGTAACCGTCCTGAACAGGAGATTGATATGAAGGCGAAAAATTCGCTGGCATTAGTGTTCGTTTGCTTGTTGCTCGTGCTGGCCGTGGCCGTTGGCTGCGCGAAGAAGTCGAGCGACGCACAGATCATCGGTGAGGTCGCCACCAAGATCCAGGCGGACCCGAATATCCAGGTAAAAGCGATTGCCGTGCAGTCGACGGACGGCGTAGTCACACTTTCCGGTACCGTCAACAGTGACGCCGAACGCACCGCCGCCGCGAGCGACGCCTCGCAGGTAGCGGGGGTTCGTACCGTAGTGAACAACTTGAACGTCGGACAGGCAACGGCGGCAGCGACTCCGGCTCCGGAAGCGACGCCCGCGCCGGAACCGGTGCAGACGGCCAAGTCATCGGCACGCCACAGCGCGAAGGTGACGCCGGGATCGCGAGGATCGCGGACGCCGGCTGATACCGTCTCGAGTGTTCCGCCGGCAAATAGCACGGCGATGAACTCCACGCCGTCGGCGCCGCCGGCACCACCGAAGCCGGTGCGATTAACGGTTCCCGATGGCACGCAGATTTCGATTCGCCTGATCGATCCGCTGAGCAGTGAGACGAACCAGGTGGGCGATCGCTTCCGCGCAACGTTGAGCCACTCGATCCTGGTGAACGGCGAAGTGGCGGTTCCGGCGGGTGCCGATGTGGAAGGTCGCGTGACGGATGTTAAAGGCGCGACGCACTTCACCGGCCAGTCGGTGCTTGCGGTCGAGTTGAGCAGCCTTTCGATGGGCGGCCACAGCTATGAACTGCGCACGGCTGAGTATCGCAAGGAAGGTACGGCGCGTGGAAAGAACACCGCGGCGAAAGTCGGCGGTGGCGCGGCCGTGGGCGCGATCATCGGCGCGATTGCCGGTGGCGGAAAAGGCGCGGCGATCGGAGCGACGGTGGGCGGTGCTGCTGGCGGTGGTGCTCAGGCGGTGACAAAAGGCCAGAAGATCAATCTGCCATCGGAAACCGTGCTGAACTTCCAGCTGACGGCTCCGGTAACGGTAACGCCGGGAGCTGTAAGGAATTCGGATCGCCCGACGCTGCAGGATCGCACCAGCAGCGAGAGCGAATAAGCTATTTCGAAGTTAGAGCGGCGGCCTGCGGGCCGCCGTTTTTTTGCAAAAAAACCGCGGACAAGAGTGTCCGCGCCACATGACATTACTGGTCTGCTGTGAGAAGTTTCACTTCGCTGGTGCCGCGG